>NZ_JAGMXV010000259.1 GCF_018006725.1 Rhizorhabdus sp. | reverse complement strand
CGCGGCGCAGGAAGCCGGCGAGGACATAGGCCGACAGCGACTGGAGTTCGAGGCCGACATAGAGGGTCAGCAGGTCGCCCGCAGACACCATCATGCCCATGCCGACCGCAGACAGCAGGATCTGCACAGGATATTCGGCGCGATAGCCGCCCGCGCGGGCGAAGAAGCCGGGCGCCAGCAGCACCGAGATCGCCGCTGCGATGTAGATCAGCAGCTTGGCAAAGGCAGCAAAGCTGTCGGCGATGTAGAGGCCATCGAAGCCGGGACCGCCGCTGCCGGCAGGTCCCGTGAGCGAAAAGGCGGCGGCGCCGAACAGCGCGACCGCGCCCCAGCCGATCGCGCGGGACAGGCCGTCACCACCGAAGGCGGCGACGAGCAGCAGCAGCAGCGCCCCGACCGTGAGGATCAGTTCGGGGACGGTGAGAGCGAGGGAGGCGGTAATCGACATCAGTGGTGCGCCTCCGCATGCGCCGACGCTTGAGCTGGGACAGGACCGACGACGACCTTGGCGTCGCCGTGGGGAGCCGTGGGCGCGAGCCGGGCGAGGATCGCCCCGACATCGTTGCGCATCGGCGCGAGGAAGCTTTCCGGATAGACGCCCATCCAGAGGGTGGCGGCCGCGAGCGGGGCGAGGATCGCCATTTCACGGGCGGTCAGGTCGGGCATGGTCGCCGCCTCCGCCGAACGCGCCGAACCATAGGCGATGCGCGCATAGAGGTAGAGCATATAAGCCGCACCGAGGATCACGCCTGTCGTGGCGACGAAGCCCACCCAGGACGAGATCTCATAAGCGCCGACCAGCGACAGGAATTCGCCGACGAAGTTGCTCGTGCCCGGAAGGCCGACCGAGGCCATGGTGAACAGCAGGAACAGCATCGCATATTTGGGCATGTTGTCGGACAGGCCGCCATAGCGCGAGATCTCGCGGGTGTGCATGCGGTCGTAGATCACGCCGACGCACAGGAAGAGCGCGCCCGAGACGAGACCGTGGCCGAGCATGACCATCAGCGCGCCTTCGAGGCCCTGGCGATTGAAGGCGAACAGGCCGATCGTGACGAAGGCCATGTGCGCGACCGACGAATAGGCGATCAGCTTCTTCATGTCCTCCTGAACGAGCGCGATCAGCGAGGTGACCACGACCGCGACCATCGACAGGCCCATGACCAGCCACATCAGCTCGGCCGAAGCGACCGGGAACATCGGCAGCGAGAAGCGGACGAAGCCATAGCCGCCCATCTTCAGCAGCACGCCGGCCAGGATGACCGAGCCTGCCGTCGGCGCCTGGACGTGCGCGTCGGGCAGCCAGGTGTGAACCGGCCACATCGGCATCTTCACCGCGAAGGAGGCGAAGAAGGCGAGGAACAGCCAGGTCTGCGCTTCCGGCGGGAAGTCATAGGCCATCAGCGTCGGGATGAAGGTCGTGCCGGCCTCGTTCACCATCCACAGCATCGCGATCAGCATCAGCACCGACCCGAGCAGCGTGTAGAGGAAGAATTTATAGCTGGCGTAGATCCGGTCCGCGCCGCCCCAGATGCCGATGATCAGGTACATCGGAATCAGGCCGGCTTCGAAGAAGATGTAGAAGAGGAACAGATCCTGCGCCGCGAAGACGCCGATCATCAGCGTTTCCATCAGCAGGAAGGCGGCCATATATTCCGGCACGCGCTTCTCGATCGCCTCCCACGAGGCGGCAATGCAGATCGGCATCAGGAACACCGACAGGACGATCAGCAGCAGCGCGATGCCGTCGATGCCGAGCGCCCAGGCGAAGCGCCCGAACAGCGCGACATGTTCGGTGAACTGCCACTGCGCACCACCGATTTCATACTGGTTCCACAGCAGCAGGCCGAGCGCGAGATCGACGAAGGTCACGAGGAGCGCGATCCAGCGCGCTCCCTTGTCGCCCGCGAACAGACAGGCGAACGCAGCCACCAGCGGCAGCGCGATCATCAGGGAAAGGATCGGAAAGCCCATCGCGTCAGCCCACAATCGCCCAGGTGGCCGCGGCCGCGAGGCCGAGCAGCATCACCAGTGCATAGGTATAGAGGTAGCCCGACTGCGCCGCCCGCGCGATCGTGCCGGTGCGGACCACAAGCGCCGCGACGCCGTTGGGACCGAAGCGGTCGATCGTGCCCTGGTCGCCCTTCTTCCAGAAGAAGCGGCCGAGCCAGAAGGCCGGTACGACGAACATGTAGTGATAGAGTTCGTCGAAATACCATTTGTGCAGAAGGAAGTCGTAGAGAACCCGGAATTGCGCGGTGAAGCGCGCCGGAACCGTCGTGTCGAGGACATAGGCCCACAGCGCGATCAGGAAGCCGGTGACCATCACGACGCTCGCCGACAGCTTCACCCACAGCGGAACCTCGTGCATCGCGTGCATCAGATGCTCGTCGAACACCAGGCTTCCGGCCCAGAAGGCTGCGCCATGGTCACCCTCGATGAAATAGGGCGCCCAGATCCAGCCCGCGAAGATCGCGCCGAGAGTCAGGACGACTAGCGGGATCAGCATCGGGAAGGGGCTCTCGTGCGGGTGATAGCCCGCATCGCCCTCGAGCGCATGACCGTGGCCATGGCCATGATCGTCATGCCCATGCGCCGCATGCGCGTCCTGGCCGTGCGGATCGTGACCGGCATCTTCCTGCGCGGGGGCATCATGGTCATGGCCGTGGCCATGCGCATCGTGCACCGCATGCTGGATATGCTCGGAACCGGCCCAGCGCGGCTTGCCGTAGAAGGTCAGGAAGACCAGGCGCCACGAGTAGAAGCTGGTCAGCAGCGCCGCGAAGACCGCGATGGCGAAGGCAAATCCGCCCGATGCCGTTCCGCTGGCGAAGGCCGCCTCGATGATCGCATCCTTCGAGTAGAAGCCGGCGAAACCGAAAATGCCGATGACGCCGACGCCGGTGATCGCGAGGGTGCCCGCCATCATCGCGAAGAAGGTCAGCGGGATGTGCTTCCGCAGGCCGCCATAGAAGCGCATGTCCTGTTCATGGTGCATCGCATGGATCACCGAACCCGCGCCGAGGAACAGCAGCGCCTTGAAGAAGGCGTGGGTGAACAGGTGGAACATCGCCGCGCCATAGGCGCCGACGCCGGCCGCCATGAACATGTAGCCGAGCTGCGAGCAGGTCGAATAGGCGATGACGCGCTTGATGTCGGTCTGGGTCGTGCCCACCGTCGCCGCGAACAGGGCGGTCGCAGCGCCGACATAGGTGACGACGTGCATCGCGGTCTGGCTGACCTCGAACATCGGCGACAGGCGGCAGACCATGAACACGCCGGCGGTGACCATCGTCGCGGCGTGGATCAGCGCCGACACCGGGGTCGGGCCTTCCATCGCGTCGGGAAGCCAGGTGTGCAGGCCGAGCTGGGCCGACTTGCCCATCGCACCGACGAACAGCAGCAGGCAGATCAGCGTCATCAGGTCGACGCGCGCGCCGAGGAAGCCGATCGAGGCATTGGCATAGCCGGGCGCGGCTGCGAGGATCTCGGGGATCGAGACGGTGCCGAACACCAGGAAGGTGGCGAAAATGCCGAGCGAGAAGCCGAAATCGCCGACGCGGTTGACGACGAACGCCTTGATCGCCGCCTGATAGGCCGACTTCTTGTGATACCAGAAGCCGATCAGCAGGTAGGAGGCCAGACCGACGCCTTCCCAGCCGAAGAACATCTGGATCAGGCTGTCCGAGGTCACGAGCATCAGCATCGCGAAGGTGAACAGCGACAGATAGGCGAAGAAGCGAGGCTGGCTCGGATCCTCGGCCATATAGCCCCAGCTGTACAGGTGGACGAGGCTCGACACCGTCGTGACGACCACCAGCATGACGGCCGTCAGCGTGTCGACGCGCAACGCCCAGTCGACGGCGAGATCGCCCGACTGGATGAAGGTGAGCACCGGCACGACATGCGCGGTCGCATGGCCCGCCATGAAGTCGATGAACACAGGCCAGCTCAGCGCGCAGGACGCGAAAAGCGCGCCCGTCGTGATGCACTTGGCGATGGTGTTGCCGAGCATGCGGTTACCGAGACCGGCGACGATCGCGGCGAGCAGCGGCAGGAAGACGATGGCGGTGATCATGCCGCAAGGCTCCCGTGCGTCATTGCGGCGAAAGCCGGGCTATCGGATTTTCGGCACGCGACCATAGCGCGCGCCGGCATAGCGGACAGGGACATGGCTGGACTCACCCCTTCATCCGGTTGATGTCGTCGACCGCGATGGTGCCGCGGCCACGGAAATAGATGACCAGGATGGCCAGGCCGATCGCGGCCTCGCCAGCGGCGACGGTCAGCACGAACATCGCGAAGACCTGGCCCACCAGATCGCCGAGATAGGCGGAGAAGGCGACGAGGTTGATGTTCACCGCCAGCAGGATGAGCTCGATCGCCATCAGGATGATGATCACGTTCTTCCGGTTCAGGAAGATGCCGAACACGCCCATGACGAACAGGATCGCCGAGACCACCAGATAATGCTGAAGCCCGATCATGCCGAAGCCCTCCCGTGCGCTGCGCTCTCCACGAACTGCATGATCAAAACGTCGGCGCTCACAGGTCTACCCCCTGGCCAACGGCCGGCTTGACGTTGCGCACCGCATCTTCCGGGCGGCGCATGTTCTGCGCGGCCACATTCTGCGCCTTCACGCCGCCGCGGGTGCGGTGGGTGAGGACGATCGCGCCGATCAGCGCGACGAGCAGGACGAGGCCTGCACCTTCGAAGATGTAGAGGTAGCGCGTGTAGATCAGCGTACCGATCGCCTCGATATTCGGCACTTCGCCGGGCGTCGGCGCGATGCGCGACGCCATGTCGACGCCACCGGCCTTCCAGGCACCGATCGCGAAGATCATCTCGGCGGCGAGCACCAGCACCAGCAGCACGCCGAAGGGCAGATATTGCGCGAAGCCCGCCCGCAGTTCGGCGAAATCGATGTCGAGCATCATCACGACGAACAGGAACAGCACCGCGACCGCGCCGACATAGACGATGACGAGCAGCATCGCGATGAACTCGGCGCCGACGAGCACCATGAGCCCCGCCGCGTTGAAGAAGGCGAGGATCAGCCACAGCACGCTGTGCACGGGGTTGCGCGCCAAAATGGTGAGCGTCCCGGAGGCGATCACCAGCGAGGCGAACAGGTAAAAGGCGATGGTCTGGATCACGGCTTGTTATTGCCCCTTCGCGAACGGCTGGCGCTTACCGGTACGGCGCGTCGGCGGCAAGGTTGGCGGCGATCGCAGGTTCCCAGCGGTCCCCGTTCGAAAGCAGCTTCGCCTTGTCGTAGATGAGTTCTTCGCGCGTCTCGGTCGAATATTCGAAATTCGGACCCTCGACGATCGCGTCGACCGGGCAGGCTTCCTGGCAGAAGCCGCAGAAGATGCACTTGGTCATGTCGATGTCGTAGCGCGTCGTGCGGCGCGAACCGTCGTCGCGCGGCTCGGCCTCGATCGTGATCGCCTGCGCCGGGCACACCGCCTCGCACAGCTTGCATGCGATGCAGCGTTCCTCGCCGTTCGGATAACGGCGCAGCGCATGCTCGCCCCGGAAGCGCGGCGACAGCGGGTTCTTCTCATAGGGGTAGTTGATCGTCGCCTTGGGCTTGAAGAAATACTTCAAGGTCATCCAATGCGCCTTCACGAACTCCCAGAGCGTGAACGACTTGATGATGTAGCCGAGGCTCATCGAGCTCAAACTCCGTAGCGGGTGAGCATCAGCCACCCCGAGACAAGGAACACCCAGAACAGCGACAGCGGCAGGAAGACCTTCCAGCCCAGCCGCATCAGCTGGTCATAGCGGTAGCGCGGCACGGTCGCCTTCACCCAGGAGAAGATGAAGAAGAAGACCATCAGCTTGGCAAAGAACCAGACGATGCCCGGCACCATGTAGAGCGGCGCCCAGTCGACCGGGGGCAGCCAGCCGCCCCAGAAC
>NZ_JAGMXV010000258.1 GCF_018006725.1 Rhizorhabdus sp. | reverse complement strand
GGTGTAGGCCGAGAGTATCTCCACACCACGGCCCTTGAATGTCACGCTGTTGAGTGCCAGGCGGGTGACGGCGTGGATGTCGGGCAGAGCCGGCGACAGGACCGAGCGTCCGGTGGGGGCCGGCCGCGCGCTGGCCCCCTGCCGCCTCGCACCGCCGCGCAGCTTGGCGCATGATGGCCGCCAGCGCCTGGGCCGGGCGCGCAAGAAGGAACGGCGATGACCGCCCAGTTCACGTTGCTCGATTGGTCCATCGTCGGCCTTTACGTCCTGGTGCTTGCTATCGCCGGCATTCTCTCGACGCGCCGCCAGAAGGACGCAGCCGATTATTTCCTGGCCGGGCAACGGCTGCCGATTTGGCTGCTCGCGATCTCGGTGTTGTCGACGACCCAGTCAGCGGCGACCTTCCTCGGCGCACCCGACTACGGCTATCGCGGCGACTACACCTACCTGACGAGCTATCTCGGCTATCTGGTTGCCGCGATCATCGTCTCGGTGGTGCTCATTCCGAGGTTCTATTCGGCCGGCGTCACCACCGTCTACGAACTGCTAGCCGACCGCTACGACGCGACCGCAATGCGCGCCGCCGGCGCCATGTATCTTGTCGGCCGCGTCTTCGCGAGCGGGGCGCGCCTCTACCTCGCTGCAATCGCCGTCTCGATGATCATGTTCGGCGACATAGCTCCCGAAGACATCTTCGTCGCGTCCGCCATTCTCGTCGTGTTTGGTCTCGTGTTCACATTCGTCGGTGGGCTGCGCTCGATCATCTGGAGCGATCTGGTTCAAGTCACCCTCTACATGGGCGCGGCACTGACGGTGCTCTACTTCCTCTGGATGAAGATCCCGGCGTCGCCGGCAGAAATCTGGGCTGGTCTAACGACGACGCCATCGGGCGAGAACAAGCTGCGGCTTCTCGACCTTTCGCTCGACTTTTCGTCAGCGTTCTCGATGGCCGCCATTCTGACGGGCGTCATGCTCTTGAATCTCGGCAACTCAGGCCTTGATCAAGACACGACGCAGCGCCTCTTGTCAGCACGCAACGCGCGCGACGGCAGCCGGGCCCTCTACGTTTCGGTGCTGGCCGCGATTCCCGTGGTGTTGATTTTCCTGGCGATCGGCTCGCTGCTTTACGTTTTCTACGATCGGCCCGACCTTATGGGCACTACTGGCGCCGAGGCAGGACAGGAGTTTCAGGGCGAGAAGATCACCATCTTCATGCACTTCATCCTGACGCAGATTCCGCCGGGACTGCGCGGCTTCGTGACCGTCGGCGTACTTGCTGCCGCGGCCGTCAATTCCGGGCTCATATCGATGTCGTCCGTGCTCATCCAGGATTTCTATCGGCCTTGGGTCGAGAAGCGGCACGCAAAGCCCGAGGCACATTATGTCTTGGCTGGGCGCATCAGCATGTTCGCGCTCGGCGGGCTTCTGCTGGCGATGTCGATGCTCTGCTACTTCTGGCAGCGGTACACCGACGCGCCACTCCTTGAGTTTGCGCTGAGCGTCATGACCTTTGCCTATTCCGGGTTGCTCGGCGTCTATTTCACGGCGGTCTTCACCAAACGGGGATCGACGCCTTCGGTGATCGCGGCCCTCGTGGTGGGCTTCCTCAGCATCGCTTTCCAGCAGAGCTATATCGTCGACACGCTGGGGCTGCCGCCGGCCTGGAAGGCGCTCGCCTTCCCGTGGCAGCTCTGCGTCGGGACGGTGCTTGCAACGCTCGTTTGCCTTGCCGGGCAAACCCGCCAAGCATCGGCCGTGCAGCCGGCATGAGGTCGGCGTTCCTGTTTGCAGTCCGTGGAGGATTCCGTTGCCGACCGAGAAGGTAAGTTCGCGTTACGCCGACCTTGATCTGTGGCCGACGCATGATGCGGTCGCGGCGATGTTCGAAGCACAGCTTGCCGCGGCTGCGGCAATCAAGCCGCAAGTAGCAGCAATCGCTGCAGCCGCTGAGGCCGCAGCCATCGCTCTTCGCAGCGGGCGGGGCCGGATCGTCTATGCCGGCGCCGGTACCTCGGGGCGCGTCGCCGTGCAGGACGGCGTCGAGCTTGGACCAACCTATGATTGGCCGGCCGACCGTCTCGTCTATGCGCTTGCCGGCGGCGAGAAGGCTATCGTCGCCAGTGCCGAGAACGCTGAGGATGATGCGCGCGGCGGCGCTGCGGCTGTGCAGGCGGCCAGCGTAGGGGCTGGAGACGTTGTTATCGGCGTCGCGGCGAGCGGAACGACGCCGTACACGGTTGCCGCGATCGAGGCGGCAGAAGCCGCCGGCGCTCTTACGATTGGTGTAGCTAGCAACCCTGGGACGCCGCTATTGGCGGCCGCGCGGTACCCGATACTTCTCGACACCGGCGCTGAGGTCGTGGCTGGCTCGACGCGCATGAAGGCGGGCACCGCACAGAAGATCGCGCTTAATCTGCTTTCGACTGCGATCATGCTAAGGCTTGGTCGGGTATATCAGGGGCTCATGGTCAACATGCGGGTCTCCAACCACAAGCTTCGCGAACGCGCGATCGGCATGGTCGATCAGTTGGGCGGTGTGGAGCGCGAAGCGGCCGAGGCTGCGCTCGACGCCGCCGGCGGCGACATCAAGGTCGCTGTGCTGCTGGCACGCGGAGTACCGCTCGAGACGGCGCGTGCGGCGCTCGCCGACAACGCTGACAATCTGCGTACCGCGCTCACGCGCCTCAGCGAGGCGGGGTGACCTCGATGGTCGCGCGTCGGATCGCGCCCAATCGCAACGACGCGACGCCGCTCTATATCCAAGTGGCGAACAACCTGCGGAACGCGATCACCGATGGTGAGCTCGAGGCCGGTGGGGCTCTACCGTCCGAACGCGCGCTGTGTGAGCTCACTGGAGCATCGCGCGTCACGATCCGAAAGGCCATCGAGCAGCTCGTCGAGGAGGGCCTGCTGCTTCGCCGACAGGGGTCGGGCACCTACCTAGCACCAAGGATCGAGCAGCCAGGCGGCGACCTGACCGGCTTTACTGCCGACGCCGAGCATCGCGGCGACTCGTCCGGTTCGATCTGGCTTGTGAAGTCGCTGTCAAACCCCACGAGCGAAGAAGCCGAGGTCCTCCAGCTCTCGCCCGGGGCCAAGGTCGCGCGTCTGGGTCGCGTGCGTCTCGCGAACGGCGAACCGCTGGCGATCGAACACGCAGTTGTCCCTGCGCACCTGCTGCCGCCGCTCGATCGTATCGACAAATCGCTTTACGCGGCCCTCGACACCACCGGCAATCGGCCGGTCTCGGGCGACCAGCGTATTCGCGCCTCGCTCGCCACGCCAGTCGAGGCTGGGCTGCTCTCGATCGAGGCCGGCAGTGCACTCCTGCGCATAGAAAGGCGCTCGTATCTCGCCGATGGCACGCCGGTGGAGCTCACACGATCGGCTTACCGCGGCGACCGCTACGACTTCATCACAAAGCTCCACGAGGGCGCCGATCACTAGCGCTCGGCGTCCAGCGCGCGACCCTAGCCTTGATGCGCTTCGGGGTTTGGCCGTCCTTGGCATGTTGCTCGTTAACTTGCCCGGAGACGCGCAAGTAACCTTTCCGTTGTTGGCACACGCGCCGTGGCACGGCCTGACTTTGGCTGATCTAGTCTTCCCCGCTTTCCTCGTCGCGGTGGGGCTAGCTGTCGCGCGGGCCGGGCGTCCTGCAATCGACGCCGTCCTCCGGCGAACTCTAGGGCTGCTCGTAATTGGCATCGCGCTTGGGGTGGCGCTGAACCCAAGCCTTGCGTTCGACGAACTTCGCTGGCCCGGCGTGCTTCAGCGTATCGGTATCGTCTACCTTGTCTGTGCGCTTGTCGCACGCGCGAGTGTCGGCCCGCTCATGCCGCTGGGCCTTGCTGCCTGCCTGCTCGTCGCACACACCCTCCTGATCCTGATGATCGCGGCGCCGGGCGAGGCGCTACCAAGCCTTGCGCCCGGCGAGGGCGTCAGCGGGTGGCTCGATCGCCAACTCCTGCCTGGCCGATTGCACCGCCAAACTTATGATCCAGAAGGATTTCTATCTACCTTCCCTGCTATTGCATCGGGACTACTCGGAGTTAGCGCCGGAAGGGGCGCCGAAACGCTGGCGAGGCAAACGGCGATGGCTATCTCGTGCATTGCCTTGGGACTGGCGATGTCGGTAGTCTTGCCTCTCAACAAGACGCTGTGGACGGCGAGCTTCGCGCTCGTGACGACCGGCATTGCTCTTCTGGTTTGGCTCTCGCTCATCGCAGGCTCGCGGGGCGCATTCTTTCGCGGCTTACTCGATCTACTCGCTTCGATTGGGCAGACGGCTCTCACGATCTACGTCATGCACATGCTGCTCATTGCCGTGATGATTCGGACATGGAACGGCGAAACTACCTGGGACAGATTGTTTGCGCTGTTCGCCGTGCTCAGCCCCGCACCAGCCATTAACTCGTTGGCGTTCGCGATTTCACTAACGCTCGGCTGTGCCGCGATCGCGTTGCTGCTGCTGCGTCGCAATGTGCGACTAAGGCTCTAGCTGACATTCCCACAATCCACGCTCTCTCGAGGAGCATACAAGGAAATCTCTCAATGAGAGTTTTTCGCTACGCCTATTCTCGCCCCGGTCAGTCTGGCCTGCCCCCATTGAAGTGGTCCGATCTGGAGTATGGCTTTTTGCCATCAGGAGGACGGACGCATGGGCAGCGGCGACGGGAACGTGACGATCGATGAGGTGTGGAGCGTCACTGCTGGTGTGGACGCCGCCATTGGGTCGGCATCGACGGATAGCGACGTACCCCCGAACCGCCACCATCAGGCGGCCACCTTCCCAACCGGCTAGCCGCCAGCGAAGGCCTGGAGATCGGCGAGCGGATAGAAGCGGCGACCGCCGACGAGGAAGCTACGAGGGCCGGTGCCTAACCGCGCCCACTCAGCCAACGTCTTTGGCGCGCGGCCGAGGTATTTTGCAGCGTCGTTACGTGACAGGCGGCCGTCGGGAAGCACGGTGATGCGCTGTTGGATCATGTCGATGTGCTCCATACATCCTCTATATGAATTGGAACCGAAAGTGGTTCCAAAACGTGATAGCTTCAATTTTTAGTTTGTGCAAGTTGAAAGGAACCACTTTTGGTCCAGCGCGGGTTGACTGAGGAGTGGCCGGTGGTCAAAATGCCCGGAAAGGAGGCCCTCATGGTCGAGCGCCAGCCGTCGGACACAGCACAGCTAAAAATCAGAGTTAAGGAATCGGTTCGGCAACAGCTGGAGGATGCTGCGCGCGAGAACGATTGGACGCTCAATCGTGAGATCGCACGGCGCCTCGAGGAGTCGTTGCGCGAGGATCGAGCGCACGGCAGCCGGCGCACAACAGCTTTCGTTCAGCAGATCGCAGCTGCAATCGCGCTCATAGAAGCCGACACGGATGCTGATTGGCATGCTGACGAGGATACGTTCCTGGCGGTGAAAGGAGCTATTGAGGCGCTGCTCGTCCGGCTCGACCCCGGATTCGGCACCCCGGAGATGAAGCAAATCAGCGAGCTCCAAGCCCTTTCGACCGCAAAGCAGGAAGCTTACGAGTTCGCGCGCAAAGCTCTCGACAATTACCGGATCAACGAGCTGGGCTGGACAGTCGGAAGTGTCGATGTCCAACGACGGCCGCGCGGAATGTTCGGCCGAGCTTCGCGTGCAACCCTTGCAGAACCGCCAGCTTCGCCGCCGATTGGTTGGGGACTCCTTTCAGGCGCTGACATCGACCCACAGAAGAAGGTGACGGACGATCGGCTTAACGCTGAGATGCTATCTGCCCTCGACGAATGGCAAGCTGCGAACAGCGAAGCTATCGCTGCGATCTCAGCGCGGGAGACACGCCGCAAGCGGGGAGAGCAGGCGGGACATGCCATTGGGCTTCGTCTCCTAGGCCTAAGCACTCCGCTCGAATCTCACCCGACCGATAGCGAGCAATAGCTG
>NZ_JAGMXV010000050.1 GCF_018006725.1 Rhizorhabdus sp. | reverse complement strand
CATTGACGTTGACCTTCGAGAGGTCGGCGCCGAGATCCTTGGCCCAGGCAAGCGCGACGCTGGCAAAGGCCTCGTTGATCTCGACCAGGTCGATGTCCGACAGCTTCAGGCCGGTTTTTGCCAGCGCGTGGCGCGTGGCCGGGATCGGCGCGGTCAGCATCATGATCGGGTTGTCGCCGCGCACCGTCAGATGATGGATGCGTGCGCGTGGCTTCAGCCCATGGTCCTTCACCGCCTGTTCGCTGGCGATCAGGACGGCGGCGGCGGCGTCGGCGATCTGGCTCGACACGCCCGCGGTGATCCGCCCGCCTTCACGAACGGGCTTGAGGTTCGCCAGCCCCGCGAGCGTCGTGCCCCGGCGCACCGTTTCGTCGGCCGCGAAGCCGTCGACCGCGACGGTCTCGGCCGCGAAGCGACCGCTGTCGATCGCCTCTTCGGCGCGGCGGTTGCTCTCGGCGGCGAAGACTTCCATGTCCTCGCGGCTGATATCCCATTGCTCGGCGATCTTCTCGGCGGCGTAGATCTGGTTGACCTCTTCCTTGCCATAGCGCGCGGCCCAGGCGGGGGAGGTGGAGAAGGGGGTCTCGAAGCCGAAGGCCTGGCCCGCGATCATCGCGGCGGAGATCGGGATGGCGTTCATGTTCTGGACGCCGCCCGCGACGATCAGGTCCTGCGTGCCCGACATGACGGCCTGCGCCGCGAAGTGGATCGCCTGCTGGGACGAGCCGCACTGGCGGTCGATGGTGACGCCGGGAACCGCCTCGGGATAGCCGGCCGCGAGCCAGCAGCTGCGGCCCATATTGCCCGCCTGCGGGCCGATCGCGTCGACGCAGCCCCAGATCACGTCATCGACCGCATTCGGATCGATACCGGTGCGACTGACGATCTCCTGGATCGGGATCGCGCCCAGATCGGCTGGATGCCAGCCGGCGAGCGTCCCCTTCTTCTTGCCGGTCGGGGTCCGGATCGCGTCGACGATATAGGCTTCAGCCATGGTGCAGCTCGCTTTCGAAGGTCATGTCGGGCCCGATCGCCATGCCGCCGTCGATCACGGCGGCTTCGATCCGGCGCTGGTGGAAGGCGCGATCGCCCCAGGCTCCGGCCAGCGCCCAGCAGCGCTTCATCCAGAAGTGGAGATCGACCTCATAGGTGTAGCCCATCGCGCCGTGGACCTGGATCGCGGTTTCCGCGCTCAGCATCGCCGCATCGGTCGCGGCGACCTTGGCATGGCTGACATGGACGGACGTGCGGGCATGGTCGTTCTGGGCGGCAAAGGCCGCGCGCAGGACGACCGGGCGGGCGAACTCCAGCTTGACCGCGACGGTCGCCAGATGGTGCTTGATCGCCTGGAACTGGCCGATCTGCTGGCCGAACTGTTCGCGCGTCTTGGCATAGTCGGTGGCGAGTTCGAGCATGCGCTCGGCCGCGCCGATCAGCTGCGCGGCCGCGATCAGTGCGGCGCGGTCGAGCAGGCGATCATCCTCGGCACTGGGAATGGCGGAGAACAGGCGACGCAGCGGGTCGACCGTCTCGACCGGCTGGCCGGCGTCGGGCGCGGGCCTGGCAATGCCGCCCGCATAGAGCAGGCCGGCCTGGTCGAGATCGGCGATCCAGGGGTTGATCGGGTGGGCGAGCGCCACCTTCAGGTTGCCTGCTGCGACCTCGGCCTGCTGTGCTTCGTCGAGCAGCGGCGCGGCGACCAGCGCCGTGTCCGCCAGCGGCTCGGAGACATTGGCGCGGCCAAGTTCGATCGCGATCAGCGCCGCTTCGACCAGCCCCATGCCGAGGCCACCCTGTGCTTCGGGCACGACCAGCCCGGTGAGGCCCATGCCGACGAGCCCGTCCCATATGGCGGCATCGCGATTGCCCTCGGCGTCGAGGCGGCGGAGCAGCTCGGGGCCATGCTCACCGCTCAGATAGTCGCGGATCGCGTCGCGGAGGTCGATCTGGTCCTGGGTAAGACGGAAATCCATGTGGCCGTCCCCCTCAGCGCGGCAGGCCGAGCAGGCGCTCGGCGATGATGTTGCGCTGGATCTCGTTCGATCCTGCGTAGATCGGTCCGGAGAGCGAGAAGATATAGCCCTCCAGCCAGCTATTTTCGCTGCCATTGGTCAGCGAGCGCAGTTCGGCGCCCGCACCGAGCAGGCTCATCGCCGCGCGATGCGCCGCCCGGTCGAGTTCCGACCAGAAGATCTTGTTGAGGCTCGCCTCGGCGCCGATATGGCCGCCGGCCATGACCGTCGCGGCGACCGAATATGTGTTGAGCGTATAGGCCTGGGCATCCTGCCACGCCTGCAAAACCGCCTCACGGGCCTGCGGAGAGGCGGTGTCACGGTGCTGGCGGTAGAGCTCGACCAGCCGCTTCGCCATCGCCTGGAAGCGGGCGGGCGAGCGCAGCATCAGGCCGCGTTCGAAGCCCGCCGTCGCCATTGCGACGTTCCAGCCCTCGCCCTCTCCGGCGATGCGGTTCGCCACCGGCACGCGCACTTCGTCGAAGAAGAGCTCGGCAAAGCCCGGTTCGCCGTGCAGCTGTCGGATCGGGCGCCGGGTGACGCCCGGGCTGTTGAGGTCGAACAGGACGAAGGACAGGCCCTTGTGGCGCTTCGAGTCCGGATCGGTCCGGAACAGGCCGAAGCCCCAGTCGGCGAAGGAGGCGCGGCTCGACCAGGTCTTCTGCCCAGTGATGACATAATGGTCGCCGTCGCGCACCGCGACGGTGCGGATCGCCGCCATGTCGGACCCGGCATTGGGTTCGGACCAGGCCTGCGCCCACATCAGCTCGCCCTTTGCCATCGGCGTCAGGAAGCGGGCCTTCTGTTCGTCGGTGCCATATTCCATGATCGTCGGGCCGAGCAGGAAGATGCCGTTCTGGTTGGCGCGCAGCGGTGCGCCCGCGCCCCAATATTCCTCTTCGAAGATCAGCCAGCGGATCAGGTCGAGCCCGCGCCCGCCATAGGCTTCGGGCCAGGTGACCATGCCCCAATTGCCCGAGGCGAGCTTGCGCTCCCACTCGACATGCTGGTCGTAGCCTTCGCGGCCTTCGAGCGTCTTCAGCGGCTGCGCGGGCACATTGGCGCGCATCCAGTCGCGGACTTCGGCGCGGAACGCCTGTTGTTCGGTCGTGTAGGTCAGATCCATGGTCAGAAGGTCGCCGCCTTGCCGGTCTCGACGAAGGCGTCGCGCGCCTTCTGCGAGTCCTCGTGCATGTACATTTCCAGGGTGAAGCCCTGCTCGAAGCGATAGCCATGGTCGACGTCGCGCGGCTCGAGGCCGTTGAGTGCTTCCTTGGCAATCACCAGCGCCTTGCGGCTCTTCGAGGCGATGACGGTGCAGAAGGCGCGGGCCTCCTCGACCAGTGCCTCGCGCGGCACGACCTTCTCGACCGCACCCAGGCGGTGCATCTCGGCAGCGGGGATGTTCCCGCCGGTGAAGAAGGCCGCGCGGACCTTGTGCAGCGGCAGCATGCGCGACAGATGGCTCGCACCGCCCATCGCGCCGCGGTCGACCTCGGGCAGCGAGAAATAGGCGTCCTCCGCGGCGAAGATCGTGTCAGATGCGCCGCAGATGCCGATGCCGCCGCCGATCACGAACTTGTGCACGGCGACCACCACCGGGACCTCGCAGTCGCGAACCGCCTTGAAGGTCAGGTAATTGCCCCGGTTGAGGACGGTGATCCGCTCGGGATGGGCCTGCATCTCCTTGATATCGACGCCGCCGCAGAAGCCGCGCGCGCTCTCGGCGGCGCGGATCAGGACGACGTTGACGTCGGGGTTGCGGCCGGCCTCTGTCACCATTGCCGGAATGCTGTTCCAGGTGGTGCTGTCGAACGCATTCACCGGGGGAACGTCGAAGACGATCTCGGCGATGCGATCCTTGATGGTCGTGGTGATCGGCATCAACGGGCTCCGGATGCGAGGGGGGCGAGCGCGGCCAGTCTCTGGTGCGCATCGGCCATGATGGTTTCGATGAGCTCTGCGCAGGTCGGCAGGTCGCCGAGCCGCCCGGCGACGACACCGGTGGCCATCAGCCCGCCATCGGCATCGCCGTCGACCACGGCACGCTGGATCATCATCGGTGCAGCGGCGGCCATCATAGCCTGCGGCAGGCTGAGCCCGCCATGGCTGGTCATGCCCTTGGCGGCTTTCAGCAGGTCGCCATAGCTGGCCTTGGTCTGGCGCTTCATCTGCAGGCCGCTTTCGACCGCGCGGCGCCACAGGCCGATGCCGCTCGACCGTTCGATCCGGTCGAGCGCCTGGTTGCGGATCATGCGCTGCGGCAGGCCGTCGACCTTGGTCGATACGGTGATGTCGTCGGTCCCCGCCTTGACGTAACGCGCCTTGACGTTGTCGGGTGGGGCGCTTTCCTGAGTCATCAGGAACCGTGTGCCCATTGCGATGCCCGCCGCGCCGAAGGCGAGGGCAGCGGCAAGGCCGCGTCCATCGCCGAAGCCGCCGGCTGCGATCACCGGCACCTGTACGGCGTCGAGGACCTGCGGAAGCAGGATCGTCGTGGGCACCGAGCCGGTGTGCCCGCCGCCTTCGCCGCCCTGCACCGTCACCATGTCGACGCCCATCTGCACCATCTTCTGGGCATGTTTGGCGGCGCCGATCGTCGGCATGCAGAGGATGCCGGCTTCCTTGAAGCGGGCGATCATCTTCGCATCGGGGCCACGCCCGAAGCTGACGGCGCGAATCTGGGCTGCGTTCTCTAGGATCGCCTCGACGATCTCGGCCGCGCCCGGCTGAAACGAATGGAAGTTGACGCCGAAGGGCTTGTCGGTCCCGGCGCGCACCTCGGCGATGGCCGCGCGCGCCTCGTCGGGCGTCATCACCGCCGCCGCGAGGAAGCCGAATGCGCCCGCGTTCGAGGTCGCGATGACCAGCGGCGGCGTGGCGACCCAGCCCATCGCGGTCTGGACGATCGGGTAACGGCAGCCGAGCAACCGGGTAAGGGGGGTGTCGATCGGATCAGCCATGGCTCACCGCTTCAGGATGACCGAGGAGCCATGCCCGAACAGGCCCTGATTGGCGGTGATGCCGACCTTGGCGCCCTCGACCTGCCGCTCGCCGGCCTCGCCGCGCAGCTGCCAGGTCAGTTCGCATACCTGCGCGATCGCCTGGGCCGGAACTGCCTCGCCGAAACAGGCCAGCCCGCCCGAGGGATTGATCGGCATGCGCCCGCCGACGCGGGTGGCGCCGTCGCGGGTGAGACCTGCAGCCTCACCGCGCGCGCAAAGCCCCAGATCCTCGATCCAGTCGAGCTCGAGCGCGGTCGACAAATCATAGACCTCGGCGACCGATACGTCCTCGGGCCCCATGCCCGCCTCCGCATAGGCCTTGGCGGGCAGGGCGGCCCGGAAGCTGTGCGCTTCCGCGACGACGGCGCTGTCGGTGGCGAGATCGGGCATCTCGATGATCGCCGAGGCGAAGGTCGGGGTGACCGTGGAGATGGCCGCGATCTTCGGCGCGTTCATCTTGCCGATCTTCCGCGCATAGGCCGCACTCGCGATGATCAGCGCCGCGCCACCGTCGGAGGTCGCACACACGTCCATCAGGCGGAGTGGATTGGCGACCATCGGCGAGGCCGCGACGTCCTCCATCGTGAACGCCTTGCGATAGCGTGCCCGCTCATTGGTCAGGCCGTGCTGCGCATTCTTGATCTTCACCCGCGCGAAATCGTCCTGCGTGTCGCCGTAGATTTCCATGCGGCGACGAGCATAGAGCGCGAAATAGGTCGGATTGGTGATGCCGACCCGAAAACGCACCCAGTCGGGATCGTCCGGACGCTCGCCCTTGGCCGGGGCGAGGAAGCCCTTGGGCGTCGTGTCGGCACCGATCACGAGCGCAACGTCGGCCTGTCCGCTGAGGATGCGCGAGCGCGCAGCCGTCAGCGCCTGCGATCCGCTGGCGCAGGCGGCATAGCTGGTCTGCACTTCGGCGCCCTGCCAACCCAGAGCCTGGGCGAAGGTCGCGCCTGCCACATAGCCGGGATAGCCGCAGCGCATCGTGGCTGCACCCGACACGAACTGCACGTCGCGCCAGTCGATCCCCGCGTCGCGCAAGGCTTCCTGCGCGGCGGCAACGCCATAACCGACGAAATTGCGTCCCCATTTGCCCCAGGGATGCATGCCGGCGCCGATGATGACGACATCCTCGCTCATCGCGCGCACTCCATCGGCTTCCATTTCCAGACGAGCTTGCCCTTGGGATCGACCGCGTCGGGGATCGTCTCGACGACCAGTTCCATCGGCAGGCCCGCACGCAGCGCCTCGACGCCGACGCCTTCGACCACCTGCCCAAGCACGATCATCTTCTCGCGGTCCAGTTCGACTGCGGCGATGGCGTAGGGGATGAAGGGATCGGCCGCGATATAAGGCTCGGGCGGGGTGTAGCAGGCGTCGGTGAACGACCAGAGCTTTCCCGTCCGCGACAGCTCGACCGTCTCGAACTGCGTGCTTTCGCAGGCCGGATTGCGGCAGAAGCTCTCGAGCTTGGGGAAATAATAGGTGCCGCAGGCCGAGCAGCGGCTGCCGATCAGATGCGGTTCGGCGCCGGTCGTGAACCAGCCCGGCAGGACGGGATCCGCCTCGCTCATCCGCGCTTCCCCGAAGGATTGCCCTTGATCACCGTCGCTCGAATATTGTGCGGGTCGAGCCGCGCGATGATCTCCAGCTGTTCGGCGGTCGGGGCCGGCGTAGTCGGCGGGGTGCCGTCGACGATCAACTCGAAGCCGGTCGCGGCCTTGACCTCGTCGACGGTGACACCGTCATGCAGCGAAATCAGGCGGATCGCATGGTCGGGGCCGCCGAAGTCCATCACGCAGAGGTTGGTGACGATGAAGCGGAGATCGACCCCGCTGAAATCGGCGCCGGCCAGCCGACGCGCCGGATTATAGCCGACGCTGGAAACCGAATCGACTTCGCCGGGCACGAAGATGCGGGTCGAGTGCGCGGGCACGAACATCGAGTTGATGTGGTGGATCGTGTTGCCCGGAAAGCCGCGCGCGCCCAGCATCTGGACCTTCGGCTTCTCGAAGCTGCCGCCGATATAGGACAGGTTCATCTGCCCGAAGCGGTCGATCTGGATCGGCGAGACGACCGCGTGTCGCTTGCCGGTCCATACCGCGCTGTCGAAATAGCGCGAGAAGGGGAGGTAACCCGAAGGCTTTCGCTCGTCATAGTCGCGCGGGCCGATCGGCACCGGGTCCTCGACCAGATAGGCCTCGCCGTCGGTCATCAGCAGTTCGGGTGCATGGGTGCTCTTGGCGAGGCTCGCGCCGAGGCGCGGAATCGGGCCGATGCCGGTGGCGACGATCTCGCCATTGTCCCGATAGAGTTCGGAGCAGGCGACGATCAGCAGTTCGGCGAGCGTATGGTCTGGCGCGGTCATCGCGTCGTCCTCAGAAAATCGGGAAGGGCAGCCTGGAGATCGCTTCGATCCCACCGGCCTGCGCAAGATAATGGGCCTCGTCGGGGCCGACCTTTTCGTCGCGATAGCGATCCCAGCCGCCCTCTTCGGCGGCGCTGGCGGCATAGGCCTTCAGCGCGGTCATGTCCCAGCCATAGGATGGCGGCATCGACGTCGGATGCGCCCCGCCGGGGGCTTCCACGACATGCTGGACGAAGCAGCGCTCGAACAGATTGGCCTTGGCATCCTCGGGATAGCTATGGTCGAGCCGGTCGACGACCTCCTCGGCCGATATGGCGACTTCCTTCGCCGCCTTGGCGAACCAGTCGTCATAATAGGTGTCGGGGCCGAGCGCCTGGCTGTTGCCCATGCGGTCGGCGCGGTGGACGTGGATCAGTGCGAAATCGAGCGGGATGGCCGGCATGGCCAGCAGCACCTCGCCGTCGTCATAGGGCGAGGCGACCGTCTTGAACCCGCCCTGCTCGAACACGTCGGTGCCGAGGCCGACGCGCGTCGGCAGGAAGGGCAGGCGGAGCGCCGCCGCCTTCAGGCCCCATTGGAGCATGCCCTCGTCGAGTTCGAGCACCTCGAGCCCGCCGGCTTCGCGTGCCTTGCGGAAATAGGGTTCGAGCGGGATCGCGTCGAGCGACACGAAGCCATAGATCACCTTGCGCACCTTGCCGGCCGCCAGCAGCATGCCGACCTCCGGGCCGCCGTAAGTGACGATGGTCAGGTCCTTGAGGTCGCTGCGTAGCAGCGCGCGCACGAGCGCCATCGGCTTGCGGCGCGGCCCCCAGCCGCCGATGCCGATCGTCATACCGTCATGGAGCTTTCCGATGACCGCGTCGGCGCTTGTTCTCTTGTCCAAAGTCTTGGTCGTCACGCTCCGAAATCCCATTTGTGGCCCCAGAGATCCTCCTTGATAGTGAAGGTCGGGGTTACGGTGGTCCAGTCAACGGTCTGTTCACCGCCACAGCCGAATTCGATGTCGAAACCGGATGGCGTCCGCATGTAGAAGCTGATCATCTTGTCGTTGGTGTGCCGCCCCAGCGTCGACGAGATGTGGACGCCCGCCGCAAGCGCCCGGTCGAGCGCCAGGCCGACGTCGTCGATCGAGGGCACCTCGACCATGGTGTGGATCAGGCCCGACGGCGCGGGGAATTCGCCGACGGCCACGGTGTGATGGCGCGGGCCGCTGGCATGCATGAAGGACATGCCCAGGCCCTGTTCGGGGCCGCCGGGGAAATGTACGCGCATCTCGTCGCTGTCGCCGAAGCCGAGAAGGTCCTTGTAGAAGCGGCGGGTGTCGTCATAGCAGCTGGTCGGCACGACAACATGGCCGAAGCCCATCTCGCCGGTGACGAAGGCCGGAACGCCGACGGGCGACACGAAGGGCGTTCCTGCGACGACATTGCCCCAGACGAGTTCGATGCGGTTGCCTGCTGGATCCGCCAGCGATGCGACGCCGCGCACATGACGATCGGCGGCCATCGCCGCGTCGCCGCGTTCGACGGCAACGCCAGCCTTGTCGAGTTTGTCCAGAACGGCTGTCCAGGTCTCCTCAGACGGGCATTCCAACCCGGCGCAGAGATATTTTTCCTGCTCGCCTTTCTCGATGCGGAATCGCCAGGGGCGCCCGTCGAGCCGCAGCATCAGCCGGTCCTCGGTCGAGTCGGGCGTGGCCGCAGCCCCCACCACCTCTTCGCCAAAGCGGCGCCAGGCTCCGACATCGCGTGTCTCGACGCGAATATAGGCCAGCGATCGTACGGCCATTGTCCTTTCCCCTCCCCGCACCTCTTACTTTCGCGTTCGGGTCTATCGGCGCGCCCGCATCCTTTCAAGCACTTTACGTTATGAAAATTCGAATTTGGTACGCACATTGTTAGCGAAAGGGCATAACGCCAGTAGCTCGCGGAAAAGGGGAGCTATGTCGCTTGCGGTGCCCATCGCTCTCGCCTTAGTATTGGTAAGCGGTTTCGGACCCTGCGAAAGTGATCGGTCGAAGGGTGTGGGCCGGGCCGGGAGAGGATGATGGCCACGGTGCTCCAAAAGGGCGAAATTTCGGCTCGGAAGCGAGGCCCCAAACCCGGCATGCGTTCGGGCCGGCAGCGCGACCAGGTGGTTGCCAGCCGGCAGGACGTGGTCGAGGCCATGCGCGGCCTGCTTCGTTCGCGCCCCTTCGACGAGATCCCGGTCGAGGACATTCTCGCGGTATCGGGAGTCAGTCGTGCGACCTTCTACCGCCATTTCAAGTCCCGGCGCGACGTCGCGTTGCGCATCTACGAGGCCACCCTCGAGCGGACCATGCCGCATTTTCTCCTGCTCGCGGATGTCGCGACCGGTCGGCTGTCTGCGCAGTGGTGGGCGCATGAGGCGGTCGGCCATTATCGCGAGGAAGGGCAGATTTCGGTCCTGATCCACGGCCTCGCCGCCACGGATCAGGCGTTTCACCAGAGGTTGCGCGACGATCGCCAGCAGATGATCGAGCGCCTCGCACCGGCGGTGCCGGCGTTCGGGCGGGCCGTGGGTGAGGATGCCGAGGCGCGGCGCCAGCGGGCGAGGGCCGACATCTTCTTCATGATGCTCGACCGGATCAGCGCCGAGGTTACGCTGTTCGCCGAACTGGCCGATGTTCCGGACTATGAGGCTGTGCTCGCCGAGCAGGTTGCCGCCTTCATTACCGATAATTGACAATATACTCTGTATCGCCGATTAAATGCGTATCAGAGTCGATAATCTGAAACGCAAAGCGAAAATAGGAGAGGCGTGATGAGGGCGGTGCGCATCCACGGCGTGAACGACGTTCGCGTCGACGAGATCGAGGAGCCGCAGCCGGGGCCGCGCGATGTGATCGTCCGTGTCCGGCGCTGCGGTCTGTGCGGATCCGACCTCGGCTATATCAAGGTCGGCGGCGTGTCGGCGCCGGCCCAGGCGCCCTTCGGCATCGGCCATGAGCTGTCGGGCGTCGTCGAAACTGTCGGTGCCGATGTCGTGGGCATTGCCCCGGGCCAGCGCGTGGTGGTCAATCCGATGGGCGACGGAAACGGGATCGGCGCCGGTCTGCCGGAGGGCGCTTTCGCCCCTCTTCTGCGCGTCTCCAACGCGACGCTCGGCGGCGCAATCCATCCCATCCCCGATCATGTCGACTGGGACGCCGCCGCCCTGGCCGAGCCGCTCGGCGTAGCGCTCCACGCGGTCAATCGCTCGGGCGCCGTGCGCACCGACAAGGTCGCGGTGTTCGGCGTGGGGCCGATCGGGCTCGGCATCGTCTTCTTTCTGAAGCGGGCGGGCATATCGTCGGTGGTCGCGATCGACCGGTCGCCGCAGCGCCTCGACCGCGCCCGCCGACTGGGCGCCGACCACATCATCGACGCCGGCAGCGAGGACGTCGCCGCCGCGTTGGGCGATCTCCACGGGCGCGCCGATCTGTTCGGCTGGCCGACGGTCGGCACCAGCCTCTGGTTCGAATCCTCGGGCGCGCCGTCGGTGCTGCCGTCGATCGTCGGCATGGCGCCGTTCCACGCCCGCGCGGTCATGGTCGCGGTCCATCACGAACCGATCGCGATCGACTGGAAAATGGCGCTGGGCAAGGAGATGAGCTTCATCACCTCGATGGCCTATCCCGACGAGTTTCCGGAGGTGATCGCGGCGATATCCGAGCCCGGCTTCGATGCCGACGCCTTCATCAGCCACCGCATTCCGCTCAGCCGCTTCGACGAAGCGCTCGCAGTCGCGCGCGATGCGCAGGCGTCGGCCAAGGTCATGGTGGCCTGTGATGCCTGACGATATCCGCATCGACGATCTCGCTCAGCCCCGGCTCACTCCGCTGCAGCAGCAGGCGATCGATGCCTGCCCGCCGGTGCGCATGGACGTCGAGGAGGTGCTGTCCGCCGCGCGGGCGGCGACCGGCCTCTCCGATTTCGGCGCCGACGACTTCCGGTCGCGGCTGGCGCTGTGGCTGCGCAGCTATGACGCGGACAAGGATCTCACCACCCTCGGTCGCGCGACCCTGTTCGGGGAGTGCGTCCGCTATGCCTCGGCCCGGTTGCGCATCGAGGATCTGATCCGCCGCCATCCCGAGATCGAGCAGGTCGAGATCGACCGGCCGATCATGGTCGCGGGGCTGCCGCGATCGGGGACGACCCATCTGGTCAACATTCTGGCCGCCGATCCACGCCTGCGCTCGACGCCCTTGTGGGAGACGATGGAACCGATCCCCGGCCCCGACGACATCGGCGATCCAGACCCGCGCCATGTCCGCACCGCGCAGATGTGGGGGGCGTTCGAGGCGATGCTGCCGCTGATGCCGGCAATGCACGAAATGGCGCCCGACCATGTCCATGAGGATATCGAGCTGCAGGGCCCGGATTTCTCCTCCTATCTGCCCGAATGGCTGAGCCGTCCGGTCGCCTGGCGCGAGCATTATCTGGCGACCGATCAGACCCCGCATTATGCCTATGCCAAGCGGGTGATGCAGGCGCTGACCTGGCTCAAGGGGCCCAATCGCTGGGTCGTGAAGTCGCCGCCGCATATGGAGAACCTGCCCGCGCTGATCGCGGTGCATCCGAAGGCGATCGTCCCGGTCACCCACCGCGATCCCGTTGCCGTGCTCCAGTCGGCGATCACGATGATCGCCTATGGCGACCGGACGCGGCGGGTGCGTCAGGACCTGCCCGCCCTCGCGGCCTGGTGGATCGACCGGATCGAGGTGCTGCTGCGCCGCTGCGTCCGCGACCGCGATGCGATACCTGCGGGGCAGTCGATCGACATCCTCTTCCACGAGTATATGGCTGACCAGAAGGCGACGGTGCGCCGCGTCTATGCGCTGGCGGACCTCGAGATGACCCCCGAGGCCGAGGCGCGGATCGACCATTTCCTCGCCGCCAATCCGCGCAACAAGCATGGCCGGGTCGTCTATGACCTGATCGGCGATTTCGGGGTCGACGTAGGGGCGCTCAGGGAGCGCTTCGCTTTCTATTATGATCGCTTCCCGGTCCGCCGCGAAGCCGTGCTGGGAGAGAAGGCATGACCGCCGCCGACCGCCTGCTGACCGGCCGCGCCTTCGAGGATTATCTTGAGACGGTGAAGCTGGCGGCCCGCACGGTCGATCGCTTCGGCGCCGAGGTCGACGATCTCGACCGGGCCGAATGGTATCGCTTCGTCACGCGGCTCATGCGCAACGGCTTCGAGCGTTTCGTCGAGAATTGCGAGCCCGAACGGCCTCGCCTGCGTGACGCGCCCTGGCGGCAGGCGATCAACTTCCAGTCGCCCGACCAGGATCATCTGCTCGCCGAGTTCGTCGACGGTCGCCATGATTATGTGATCCGCGGCAATCGCGGCACCATTCCCTATTTCGTGATGGCCAGCTGGACCGCGCCGCAGCCGACCCATCCGGGCGATCAGGACTGGGCGCCGCAGGGCGTAGGCGGCCTCAAGACGTTCGACCCGGCAACGCTGACCACGACCGGCTTCCTCCAGAGCGACAGCATCCCTTTCGACGCCGATGGCAATTTCGAAGTGTTCGTCGGGCGCGAGCGGGCCGCCGACGGGCGTCCCTGGTTGCCGATCACCGACGGCTGCGTCGGCCTGCTGGTGCGCACCGTCTATCATCTGCGCGAGGAGACGATCGCCCCGCGCATGACGATCCGCCGCGCCGACGGCGCGGCGCCGCGCCCGATCGCCCCGGCGGACATGGCCGATGCGCTCGCCAAGTCGGGACAGGTCGTGCTCGGCTATGCCGAACTCGTCCGGCGCTGGTGGCAGGACAATCTCGGCAAGCGCCCGAACCGCATCCGCTTCAGCCGCGCGGTCTATCTCTCGAATGGCGGCGTTCCCGATCGGCACCATGGCTTTGGCACCTGGGAATGTGGGCGGGACGAGGCGCTGGTTCTGCGCTTTACGCCGACGCCGTGCGAC
Organism: Rhizorhabdus sp.; assembly: GCF_018006725.1. Classification (GTDB taxonomy): domain Bacteria; phylum Pseudomonadota; class Alphaproteobacteria; order Sphingomonadales; family Sphingomonadaceae; genus Rhizorhabdus. Next base: position 11,522 of record NZ_JAGMXV010000050.1, on the reverse strand, counting down.
TACTGGATCTTCCAGCTGTGCAACATCTGGCAGGAAAATCTCGACAATTATGAGGATGGCGGCGGCCATATCCAGAAATACCGCGCCGTCTATGAGCCCGACGGATCCGTGCTGATCGTGGTGGCCTCGGGCGATGCCGGCATCGGCGGCAATTCGATCGACCCCTATGGCCATGCCCATGGCGGGATGAGCCTGCGCCTGATCAAGACGCAGGGCGAGCCGCCGCCGGTGTCGCTGTGGCGGGTGCCGCTGGCGCGCCTGCGCGCCGAAGGACGCGCGCTGCTCGACGCCACGCCGCCCATCCAGAGCGGCGAGATCACCGACTGAACGACAGACAAGCGAGGGAGAGGGACATGAGCTGGAGCGATCTGCGCTTCGACTATGCCGGGGCGAGGGTGCTCGTGACCGGTGGTACGAGCGGCATCGGCGCGGCGATCGCAACAGCCTATGCCGATGCCGGGGCCGAGGTGGTCATCACCGGCACGCGCGGCGGACCGGGCGACTATGACGAGGACCTGTCGCGCTTCGCCTATCGTCAGCTCGACGTCGAGGACGGCGCGCAGATCGACGCAGTGGCGGCGGGCTTCGACCGGCTCGACATCCTCGTCAACAATGCCGGGCTCGCGCTCGGCTCGCTCGGACTCGACGAATGGGATCCCGCGATCTTCGAGCGGTCGATCGCGATGCACCTGACCTCGGCCTTCCGCATGGCCCATGGCTGTCGCGCGGCGCTGGGACGGGGAGACCGGCCGGGCGGTTCGTCGGTCATCGGTATCGCTTCGATGACCTCCTATTTCGGCATCGGCATGATCCCCGGCTATGGCTCGGCCAAGACCGGGCTCGTCGGCCTTACCCGCGTCCTCGCCACCGAATGGGCGAGCCAGCGCATCCGGGTGAACGCGGTCGCAGCGGGGCTCACCCGCAGCCGCATGACGGCCGGAACCTTCGACGCACCCGAATGGACCGCGCCGACATTGAGCCGCACGCCGCTCGGCCGTCTCGGCGAGCCGAGCGATATCGCGGGGGCGGTGCTGTTTCTGTCCAGTTCGGCCGCGTCGTGGATCACGGGTCAGGTGCTGCCGATCGATGGCGGCTTCACGGTGGCGGGATGAGCCTCGACCAATTGCTGCTCGCGGCGGGCACGGTGCAGGCCGTGCCCTTCTTCGACCGGCTCGTTCCCGCGCGGGAGGCGGGCTTCGTCGGCATCTCGATCTTCGCGGCGGACCTCGAGCAGCTGGACCAGCAGGGCGTTTCGCATCGCGAGGTGCGCGATCGGGTCGCCGATGCAGGACTGTTCATCCATGAGGTGGAGATCGTCGGCAATTGGTTGCCGGGGGAGCCGACCAAGGCCAATCCGGGCTGGCTCGCCGCGCTGCTGCAACGCTCGACGCCCGAACGGCTGATCGACCTTGCCGAAGCCGTGGGTGCGCGCGGCGTGAGCGTTGGCGAATTGCAGGGCGTAGCCTGGACCATCGACGCGGGCGTCGACGCCTTCGCCGCAATTTGCGACCGCGCCGCGCCCGCGGGGCTGCACGTGGCGCTGGAATATGTGCCGACGGGGACCATCCCAGATCTCGCCACCGCCTGGGATCTTGTCAGGCTCACCGGCCGGGACAATGGCGGCCTGCTGGTCGACAGCTGGCACCAGTTCCGCAGCGGCTCCAGCCTCGACCTGCTCGCCGCACTGCCGGCGGGCGCGATCAAGAGCGTCCAGATCTGCGACGCCCCCGCCGCCGCGTCGGACGATCTCGACAGCGAGATGATCCAGGGGCGGCTGCTGCCGGGCGATGGCGGCCTCGACCTCCAGGGCTTCGTCGCGGCGCTGCGCGCGACCGGCACGACTGCGCCCTGCTCGGTCGAGGTCTTCTCGGCGACGCTGGCCACGAAGCCCGTCGACGAGATCGCACGGCTCTGCGCCGAAAAGGCGGATGGGATTTTGAAGGGAAGCAGACATGGCTGATGCGTTGGGTGCCGTCGTCGTCGGAACGGGTTTCGGACTGTTCACCCATGTTCGTGCGCTGCGTGAGGCCGGGTTCGAGGTGCGCGCGATCGTCGGGCGGAACCGTGCGCGCACGGCGGAGCGGGCCGCGCCGCTGGGCATTCCGCTCGCGACCGACAGCCTTGCCGAGGCGCTGGCCGATCCCCGGACGGTGCTTGTCACCGTCGCCACCCCGCCGCACGCCCATTACCAGGTGGTGATGGATGCGGTGGCCGCCGGCCGGCATGTGGTCTGCGAGAAACCTTTCGCGCGCGATGCGGCCCAGGCCCGTGCAATGCGCGATGCGGCGGAGAAGGCGGGTGTCGTCCACATGCTCGGCGCGGAATTCCGGTTCGATGCGGCGCAGGCGCTGTTGCGGCGCGTGGTGCAGGACGGCGCGATCGGCGAACCGCGCCAGTTCCTGCGCATCTATCATCAGCCGGGCCTTCAGGATCCGGCCGAGAAGCTCAGCGACTGGTGGGAGGATGCGGAGCAGGGTGGCGGCTTCCTCGGCGCCTTCGGGACGCACATGATCGACCAGGTGGTCAATATGCTCGGCCCGATCCGGCGCCTGTCCTGCACCTTGCAGACGCTGGCGCCGGGACGCCCGCACATGACGGCGGACGACAGCTACGTGCTCGAATTCGAATGCGAGGGCGGTGCGCGCGGGACCTTGATGGCGGCGATGGCCGCGCCGGGGCCGCTGGTGATGGCGACCAAGATCGTCGGCACCCGGGGCGGCGCCTGGATCCAGTCGGGCGCGGCGTTCGGTGAACCGGAAGAGGTCTGGATATCCGACGCCGCCGGCGCGCGGCGGATTGACATGCCCGCCGATCTTGCGCTGCCCCCGCCCGAGCCCTTCCCCGTCGCCGAACTGATCCAGACCGAGCAGGACCGCTGGCATACGATGGGCTTCGACGTGATCCCCTATGCCCGCCTGTTCGGCGAGATGCGGCGGCGGATCATGGGTGAGCCGGTCGAGGATCGGGAGCAGGCCGGCAGTTTCGACGATGCCCTGATCAACCAGACGATCCTCGACGCGGCGCGACGCTCCGCACGATTGGGGCAATGGGTCGATGTGGAATGAATATCGATACGCATAATGCATTGATGAGGGGGCGATTCCTCTCTAATGCGCAAAGCAAATCGATAAAGGGCGAGGTATATGCTTCCCGACTTGCTGACGATGGGTGGACTTCTCGATGCGGCCGCTGCGCGCTGGCCCGATCGCCCCTATCTGAAGGAGGAGGATGGTTGCTCGCTGAGCTTTGCGGCGTTCCGAGAGGCGGCTCGGCGTGTGTCGCGCGCGCTGCTCGCCCGGGGTGGCCGCAAGGGGGACCGCATCGCTATCTGGGCACCCAATAGCGGCGCCTGGGCAATCATCGCGGCGGGCGCGACGCAGATCGGCCTTCAGCTGATCCCGCTCAACACCCGCTTCAAGGGCGCCGAGGCCGAGGACATATTGGGCCGGGGCAAGGTGCGCTGGCTGTTCACCGTGCGCGACTTCCTCGGCTTCGACTATGCCGGGATGCTGGCGGGCCGCGACCTGCCCGAGCTGGAGGAGACGGTTTTCCTCGACGACGGCTTCGACGGCTGGCTCGATGCCGTCACCGGCGCCGATGACGCCGCGGTGTCCGCCGCCATCGCCGGGGTCGGCCCTGACGATATCGTCGACATCTTGTTCACCTCGGGGACGACCGGCCGGCCGAAGGGCGTGCTCAGCAGCCATTCGCAGAATCTGCGCACCTTCCAGGGCTGGGCCGATGCGGTCGGCCTGCGCGAGGGCGATCATTATCTGATCGTGAACCCCTTCTTCCACACCTTCGGCTACAAGGCGGGCTGGGTCGTCTCGCTGCAGCAGGGCGCGACCATCTTCCCGGTTTCCCAGTTCGCCGCCGCGAAAGTGCTCGCGACGATCGCGCAAGAGAAGATCACCGTCCTGCCGGGGCCGCCGACCATCTTCCAGTCGCTGCTCGACGAAGCCGGGCGCAAGCCCGACGACACGGCCAGCCTGCGCCTTGCCGTTACCGGCGCCGCCAGCGTGCCGCCGATCCTGATCCGCCGGATGCACGACGAACTGGGCATCGCCGAGGTGCTGACGGCTTATGGCCTCACCGAAAGTTCGGGCTGCGTCAGTGCCACCCAGGCGGGCGATCCGGTCGAACTGGTCGCGTCGAGCTGCGGACGGCCGATCCCCGGCGTCGAGGTGCGCCTCGTCGATGCCGAGGATCGCGACGTCGCGACGGGCGAGCCCGGCGAACTGCTCGTGCGCGGCTTCAACGTGATGAAGGGCTATCTCGACGATCCCAAGGCAACCGCCGAGACGATCGACGCCGATGGCTGGCTGCGGACGGGCGACATCGCCACGCAGGACGAGCGCGGCTATCTGCGCATCACCGACCGCGCCAAGGACCTGTTCATCTGCGGTGGCTTCAACTGCTATCCGGCCGAGATCGAGGCGCGGTTGCTCGAACATCCCGACGTCGCCCGCGTCGCCGTGGTGGGCCGTCCGGACGAGCGGATGGGCGAGGTCGGCCATGCCGTCATCGTCCCGAAGCCGGGAGCAGCGCGCGACGACAAGGCGCTCATCAGCTGGTGCCGCGAGCAGATGGCGAACTACAAGGTTCCCCGCACGGTCGAATGGGTCGACGAACTGCCCGTCAACGCCTCCGGCAAGGTGCAGCGTTTCTTACTGAAATAGGCGTTGCCACCGGGATAAAAAGGGCGGCCCGACACGCGATCGGGCCGCCCTTTTCTTATTGCTCAGGTCAGGCGACCTGCTTGGCCGGGTCGCGCTTGTCGACGACGGTGTGGCGGCCGTTGACGCGCTTCTGGAACTCGGGGGCCTGCGCAATCGGGTTGTAGAACTGCCGGTACCAGATGCGGCACTTGTCGGTCGGGCCGTCGCCGCGCACCATCAGCGGGGCGAAGCAGGGGCGCTTGTGGCTCCAGATCTCGAAATCCTGGGCGAAGGCGAGGCGGCTCGCCTCCTGATAGGCGCGCGCCATCGGGATGTCGGCCTCGGTCGCCTCGCGGCCCATGTCGACCATCAGCGCATGCCAGACCTGGATCTTGCCATCCTCGACCGGCGTATGCGCGATCAGCATATGCGTGGGGAAGGTGCCGCGCATGAAGGACTGGAGGATTGCCGGGCCGGTATACCAGGTGTCGAGTTCGAGCAGACCCTCGCCCTCCTGCACCAGCGTGCGGTGGCCGGCGCCGAACATCTGCCACTGTACATGGTCGTCGAACTCGTTGTAGAAATATTCGATGTCGCGCGAGCCGTGGATCGGCACGAAATGGGCGAAGTCGGTCATATTGTCGACGACCTCGATCGGATGCTGCGGCAGTTCGCCCAGATCGTCGATCACCCAGCGGACCCAGTTGGGATTGTCCCACGCCTCGAACGGCGGCAGCTCATGGTCGGGCGCATTGCCTTCGGCATCGTGCCACATCCAGATGATCCCGGCGCGCTCGACGACGTGCCAGGTCTGGATCTGCGCGGCGGCCGGCGGCTTCTGATCGGAATAGGGGATGTGGTTGCAGCGGCCGTCGGGGCCGAAGCGCCAGCCATGGAAGGGGCAGCGGATCGACTCGCCCTCGATCCGCTCATTGTCGAGCACGATATAGCTGGTCTCGTTCTTGCCGAGATGCGCGCCCATGTGCGGGCAATAGGCGTCGACCAGATGCGGCGTGCCGCTCTCGCCCCGATAAAGGACCATGTCGCGGGCGAAGAAGCGCACCGGCATCGGCGCGGTGCCGAGCTTCGATGCGTCGGCGATCATGTGCCAGCCGCGCGCGAAGGTGTGCGAGCCGAGGCGATATTCGGCGGTGGTTGCCATCGATCTACTCTCCTGTGTCGACATGGCCGTCGAAAGCCATTTGCCCGAAGAATATCATGCAATGTTCGACTGGAAGCCGCACTCCGCCTGTGCAAAGATGCACGGCATGGCGATCGAGTGGGACGATGTGCGCGTGTTCCAGTCGGCGGTGCGTGCCGGCGACTATAGCACGGCTGCGCGCAAGCTCGACATGGACCGCACCACGGTGGGGCGGCGCTTCGCCCGGCTCGAGCGCGCCACCGGCCGGTCGCTGTGGGAGCAGACCGCCGCCGGCTATCGCCCCACCGAAGCGGGCCGTGCGGTGCTGCGCGCGGCGGCAGCGATGGAACGCGCGATGGCGCGCCTCGATCATGATCTCGCGCCCGAGGGCGAGCGGATCGGCGGGCCGGTGCGCGTCGCGGGCACGGCGGGGCTGGCATCGTTGCTGCTGCCCGCCTTCGCCCCCTTTCTCGACCGGCATCCGGCAGTCTCGCTCGAGGTTGTCGGCGCGCGCGACGCGCTGGCTGCGATCCAGCAGCGACAGGCCGATATCGGCTTTGCCATCGCCCGCACCAAGCCGCGCGACCTGTCGGGAGAGCGGGTCTCCCCTTTCGTCCAGGCGCCCTTCGCCCGGCGCGGCAGCGCATCGGCCCGGCAGGTCGTCTGGGGCCATTCGATGATGCTCGCCAACCCGCAGCCCTGGGCACGGCTCAACGCTGCACCTGAGGGAAGCAATTGCGTCGAGATCGACAGTCTCGCCGCTCTGCACGATGCTGTTGGCGCGGGCCTCGGTCGCGCCTGGTTGTGGGACCGGATCGGCGATGCCGACGCCCGGCTCGAACGGCTGGCGGAGACCGCCCCGGCGGCGGCTTCGGCCGATATCTGGATCGTGTACCGCGCCGACCTGGCCGTAGAGCCGGCGGTCGCAGCCCTGATCGACGCGGCACCCGAGATCGTCGCGCGGTTCATCGAGGAGAGATGACGTGGCCGACTGGACGCACCACCATGCCAGGATCAACGGGATCGCGATGCATTGGGTGGAGCAGGGGGAGGGGCCCGCGATCGTCCTCTGCCATGGCTTCCCCCATATCTGGCTGAGCTGGCGGCACCAGATTCCGGTGCTCGCGCAGGCCGGCTGGCGGGTGATCGTCCCCGACATGCGCGGCATGGGGCAGACCGAGGGGCCGGCGGACCATAGCCATTATGACGTCCACGCGATCGTCGGCGACCTGACCGGGCTGCTCGACCATCTCGGGCTGGAGGAGGCGGTGTTCGCCGGGCTCGATTTCGGCGTCTTCGCGATCTACGACCTGGCCTATCTTCACCCGCAACGCGTCCGCGCGATCATCGCGCTGGAAAATCCGGCCTATCCCGACTCGCCGGACAAGGCGCCGCTCACCGAGGCCGCCGAATGGGCGCAGGAGCATTTCGTCCATATCGACTATTTCCGGCCGGTCGGCCCTGCCGATGTCGCGCTGAACGCTGCGCCGCGCGAGTTCCTCCGCAAGGTGCTCTACGCGCTGTCGGGCGACTTCCGCTATCTCGACGTGTGGAAGAACCCGCCGGGCATCGCCTATCTCGATGCCCTGCCCGAGACGCCGCCGCTGCCCTGGGCCTGGTTTTCCGAATGGGAGCTCGAATGGTACACCGCCGACTATGCGCGCAGCGGGTTCACCGGCGGGCTGAACTGGTATCGCGCCATGGATCTGCGCTGGTCGCAGCGGGCGGAATGGCGGCATCGGCCGATCGATCGGCCCTTCTTCTTCATCGGCAGCGAGAATGACGTCGATCTGGAGGCGTGGCACGGGGATGACCCGCTGGGCGCCATCCCCCACCAATATTCCGACGTCCGCCGCATCGAGATGCTGCCCAAGGCCGGCCACCTCATCCAGCTCGAACGCGCGGATGAGGTGGGCCGGCTGATGCGGCAGTTCGTCGAGAGCCTCTGATTACTCGGCGGCTTCGGCTTGCGCGGTGAAGGGCAGGCAGACCTCGTCGAAGCCGAGGACATGGGCGACGCGGCCAAGGCCTACCCAGGCCGCGACCGAATTGGCCAGGTCGGCGATCTCGGCGTCGGTGAAGGCGGCCCGCGCCTTGGCCCAATATTCCTCGTCGCTGGCGAGCGACTTGGGCTCGGTCCCGAAACGTTCGGCGAACTCGATCGCCAGCCGCTCGCGGTCGCTGTAGATCGGCGAGGTGCGCCACTCGGTCACGGCGGCGTAGAAGGCCTCGTCGGGGGCAGGGCCATTGTCGACGACCGTGCCGCGCGTGCCGGTTCCGGAGAACATGCCGCCCAGGTCGCGCGCCGCGCGGAACTGCTGGCAGATGGTGCAGCCGTTGATTTCGGCGGTCCGCGCGCGGGCGCCTTCGAACTCGCGCAGCGATAGCTTTGAATGGCGATAGACCGCGAAGCTGAAGGCGCCGCCGGCCTTCATGATCTCGGGCGCGAGATTCTCGGTGGCATAGCCATAGGGGTCATGGGCCTGGGCTGCTGGAACGTCGATGCGCATGCTGGACTCTCCTCTCCATCCTCGTGCGATTTCGGGCATCTTCCGTCCGGATCGTCCTCGCGACGCTGCGCGCGACTCCTCCGGATCCTCTTATTCGCGGGTGCAGCCTATAGCATCTTGCGGCGCTGTCCAACTTCGGTGCTACGAAGGGCAGTAGGAAGAATGGGATGAGGATGAGATATGCGAGATGAACTCGCGATCCAGGAACGCAGGATATCCGTCGGGCAAGGATTGAGCCTGAACGTCATGGAGGCCGGCGACGGTCCCTTGATGCTGATGATCCACGGTTTTCCCGGGCTCGCCTATAGCTGGCGCCACCAATTGCTGCCCTTTGCCCGCGCGGGCTACAGGGCCGTGGCGATCGATAGCCTCGGCTATGGTGGAAGCGATCGACCAAAGGACCCGGCGCTCTACGATTCCGCGCATATGCAGACCTACCTGCTCGCGCTGCTCGACCATTATGGCGCAGGCGACGCGGTCGTGATCGGGCAGGATTTCGGTGCCCAATATGCCTGGAACATGGCGGTGCGCTCACCCGAGAGGGTCAGCGCGCTCGTCGCCACCATCCCCTATGACTATGACCTCGCCGGTCGCGCCATGCTGGGTGGCAAGCCCCGTCTGGCCGACGGCGAGGGGCCGCGACCCGAAATGGCGTCGCCCGACCATCTGCCCTCTGTCCGCTTCGCCGAGATGGCGAAGGCGCATTTCGTGCACTTCCACTATTTCCAGACGGTCGGACCCGCCGACCGCGAACTGGGCGGCGCGCTGGCCGATTATCTGCGGCGCAGCTTTCACGCGCTGAGCGCATCGGGCGACCTGTGGGCATGGAAGGCGCTGCCGTCGGAGGGGACCGGCTATCTCGACGCACTGCCGCCGGCACCGGACCTGCCCTGGTCGTGGCTGAGCACCCAGGAGTTCGGCGACTATGTGCGGCGCTACGATCATCCCGACATCGACCTGCGGATGATCGGCGGGCTGAACTCCTACCGCACGGCCGATGCGAATTGGGAGAGCGGCAAGGCGTGGGCCGATGCCGACGTGACCATGCCGACGCTGATGCTCTACGGGGCCGCTGATCCCTCTTTCGGCTTCTTCCCTGACTGGGAGGCGCGGCTGCGCCGCCGTGTGCCGGGGCTGGTCGACATCATCGCGATCGAGGGCGCCGGGCATCTGGTGCAGCAGGAGGCCCCCGCAGCGTTCAACGCTGCGGTGCTGGGCTTCCTGGATAGCCTGTCATGAGCCGTCGCTTCGCCGGGCATCTGGGGGTGCGGGGGCCGGATGCGCCTTTGCTGCAGCATATGGCCGGGTCCGCTGATCCGCTCGAGCAGATCCGCCTGATGGCCGATCTCGGGTTCGCCGGGATATTCGACAATTATCTGCTGCTGCGCGACGAGGCGGATCAGGCACGGATCGGCGCCGAGCTTCGGCGCCTGAACATGGACATGGGCTCCTTCGTCCATGATCCGCTGCGCTGGGACCAGCCAGCCTGGATCGACGGGACGGCGCTTGCCTCGCTCGACCGGACGATCGCCGCCGCCGCACGCAGCGGGGCGGCTTCAGTCACCTGCATCACGGCGGGGTCTGGCGACCCTGCCGCCGATCGCCGGGCCATGGCCGACATGCTGCGCCGCGCTGCTGAGCGCCTGTCGCCCGAGGGGCCAATGCTCTGCGTCGAGGCGACGCATCCGGCCTTCGCGCCGGGCCTGCTGATCGAACAGGTGGAGGACGCGCTGGAGGTCGTCCGGATGGCAAATCATCCCAAGGTGCGGCTCGCGCTCGATCTGGGGCACGGCGCGCTGCATGGGCGCGATCCGGTCGAGCTTATCCGCCTCGCGGCCGGCCTGATCGGCAATGTCCAGATCGCGGACCTTCCCGGTCGCGTCGAGCCGGGTGCCGGGTCGCTCGACTGGCCGTCCATCTTTGCGGCGCTCGATGCTGCCGGCTATGGCGGCTTGCTCGAGCTGGAGTGCGAGCCGCTTGAAAAGGAAGAGGCCGGCGAGCGCGCGATGGTCGCGCGGCTCGCCGGCCTCGGTCTGGGTCGGAAGGCTTAGAAGGAGAAGCCGACGTCGATACCGTAGGTCGCCGGGTCGCCGTAGGAGATCGCCTGGTTCGGATAGCCGGCGATGATCGAACCCGAGCCGATCACGAAACCGGGATAGCGCTTGTCGAACACATTCTTGCCCCACAGCGCGATCGAAATGTTGCGGCCGTCGCCGCGATCGATCGTGTAGGACAGGCGCGCATCGACGATGCCGAAGCTGTCGTTGACCGGCGCATCGCGGCCAAAGGGCACCGACGGACCTGCGCCCGCTGTCGTGTAGACCTTGTCCTTCCAGGTATAGTCGGCGTGCGCCGCGAGTGTGCCGTCACCGATCGTCGCAATCGTCCAGTCACCCGACAGGCGGACGCTGTGCTTCGGGGTGAAGGGCAGGACGAAATAGCCGGTGATGTCGTCCCCGACCTGTACCGGCGAGGTGGGGTTGACGGTCGGATCGAAGATCGAGCCGGCTGGTGCCCGCACGCTCTTGATGGTCGCGTCGGTATAGGCGTAGCTCGCGGTCAGCGTGAGGCCGCTGACCGGAACCGCAGTCAGGTCGGCTTCGAGGCCCTTCACCGTCGCGCGACCGACGTTGAACGTGTCGGCGAGCGAGGCGTCGACCGGATCGGCCGAAATGTCGAGCTGCAGATCCTTATACTTGGCCAGGAAGCCCGCGAGGTTGAAGCGCAGGCGCCGGTCGAGCAGGTCGGTCTTGATGCCAGCTTCCCAACTGGTCACCGTCTCTGGGTTGAAGGTGCGGGTGAAGGTCGGCGACGCTTCGTTCGAGCCGCCCGCCTTGTAGCCGGTGACGACCTTCGCATAGAGCGAGACATTGTCCGCCGGACGATAGGAAAGGGTCAGCGCAGGGTTGAACTTGTTGTTCTTGACGTTGGTCGCGCCGACGACCGAGCCGAGCGGCAGGGTGAAGCCCGGGCCGTTGAAGCCGCGGAACACGAGGGGGGAGGTCTGCCCGGCAAAGAAATTCTGCGTCCGGACGCGATCGGCCGTGCGCTTGTCGCTGGTGTAGCGACCGCCCACCGTCACGTCGAACTTGCCCTCGGCGAAGTCGGGCGTCCAGGTCAGCTGGCCGAAGATTGCCTTGGAGGTCGACTTGGCGTTGGTCAGGCGGTCGACCAGCACCAGCTGGTTGGGCGTGCCCGTGCCGATGTCGGCGT
>NZ_JAGMXV010000257.1 GCF_018006725.1 Rhizorhabdus sp. | reverse complement strand
GCCAATGCCTTTGCGATGGTGCGCCGACGCGCTGGCGCGGCCGAGATCGGGACGGCGATCGGCAACCACTCTTTCCGCGCAACCGGCATTACCACCTATCTGAAAAACGGCGGCACCCTGGAGACGGCCGCGACGATGGCGAACCACAGCTCGACGCGCACCACCCAGCTCTACGATCGGCGGCCCGATGACGTGACGCTCGACGAGGTGGAGCGGGTGTTGATCTAAGGGTGACGGAAAACCCCGCCAGCGCCGTTGTCGTGCAGTTTCCCAATCCGACAGTGTTTTTCGTGCAGCCAGATCGAGCGGGCCGGGGGCCGCGATCAGGGGAGACGATCAGCGGCGCAAATCATGTGATTGCCGTTAGGTGGCCAAGGTCACCGCTTTCCTAGGCCAAATGAAGGGAATTGAGCCAAGTATGAAACCTAGAAATGTCGCTTGGAGCGGCACGGCGACCCCGAACGCCGCAATTTTCAGGACCACCAGCGCGTAAGTATTTGCTATCACATCGGCAATCATGACCGCTCCCGCCAACAGCAGGCCAGATCGCTTAAATCGTGAAAGAAGCAGGGCGATAACGAGCAAATCCAGAAAGATTAGCGAGGTCCAGAATAATTCCAGGATCGTTGGCCCCCAACTATAAGGCCGCCAGCCATAGGCCAGAAAATCACGTGCATGATTGAATGCGCCAATCCCGAAGCAAGCCAGATACAGCCCTGAGACGATCCGGAATCGAAGGTCTAGTCGCGTTTCCATGCGACAGCGATATCCTCAAAAAGTCATGGCTGACAAACAGGTGAATCCCGCCACTAGGCAGCCAGCGCCGGCGCACATTCCCAGCGCCCGCCCTGCCAATGGAAGCCTACCCGCTGCGCGTTGCTGATCGCGGGCGGCTCGCCCTTGCGCCAGAACGCCCGCATCTTAGCCCTTTCGTCCAGATCGGCGTCGGCGACGATCGCACGCGCGGCCTGGATGAACTGCCCATGCCCGAACACATAGACCAGCGATCCCGCAGGCATGGCTGCGAGGCGATCTAGCGCCGCCTCGCAGCGCCGCAGCAGCGTGGCGAAGCTCTCCGCCTCTTCCCCGTCGCAATAGTCCGGGTCCGCGTCCTGCCAATAGCGTTCGAGGTGCGGCATCCGTTCGGCGCTGCGCGTGCCGTTCCAGCGCGCCGGTTGCAGATAGGTGAACTCTTCGATCGGCCACACTTCGACCGGCACGCCGGGAAAGCGCGCGATCGTCGGCGCGGCCGTCTGCCGGGTGCGCGTATAGGGCGACGTTACGATGAGCGCGGGTGCTTGCGTCCAGCTCGCCGCGACCGCCCTCGCCTGTTCGTGGCCGCGCTCCGTCAGCTCGATCGTCGCGAGATCATGGCAGGGCACGCCGGCGTTGCCGGTGGATTCGCCGTGGCGGATGAAGATTGCTCGCATTGCTCCGCCTATGCCGCCTGATGCAGCCCGTCGCTGACCTCCCAGCCCCGACAGGCCAGCAGGATCGGCTTGGGCACTCTCTTTTCGCCATTGGAATAATAGGCGACCATCCGGCGTGAGACGCCCAGCGCGTCGGCCGCCTTCGACAGCGACAGGGCATGGCGCAGCCGCCATTCGAGAAAGGCGCGCACGTCGCTATGTCCGGTTGCCGAGAGCGTTTCGAGCCACAGCATGTCCGCGCCCAGCTCGACCCCCGAAGGCCAGGCCAGGCTATGCCCCCAATCGCCCAGCTCGACCTTGGCGAACTCGCCGGGATCGCGCAGCGGGGCGAAGGCGCGATCATTGAGGATCGCGCCCAGCTCGATATCGGCGGCCGTGCCATCCGACCACGACACATGCAGCGCCGAAGGACCAATCGCGCGCACGGCGGCAATAGTGCGGGTCTTGTCGGTGACGTTCATCCGTTCAACTCCTGCCATGTCTGCATGAGCAGCGCCTGGTTCGGCCCCGCCCATTCCAAAGCGTCTTTCAGGACCGCCGTTGGCACGGTGCCGACGATCAGCTCGAACGTCGCGATTGCCACCGAGCAGCGGAAATCCGGGCCTTCGATGTGAAAATGCGGCACGCCATGATCGCGGCCATAGACGGCAATCTTCCAGCGGGGACCGCGAAACATCGTGACCATGCCTCCATATAGTGCAACCGTTGCACTAGTGCAAGAGAGACGCCCTTTCCTCCTGAAGCAGGCTTTGAGCCGGGGCGGGACGAGGCGGTCGATCGTCATTTCAGGAACGCTTGAGAGGCGCGGGGCATGACCAGTTCAGCACTTTTTGCTATTATATGTATATCATAACGATAGCGTTATACCGTCAGTCCGACATTAGAAAGTGATTATGGGCGCGTCCCTGCGGGCACGGCTCTATCTCCGCCTGAAGGCTCCGACCAAGCCCGCAAGCGGTCTTGGCGCATAGCGTGACGATCCTCGCGCGGGGGCCGGGGCAAGGCCCCTGCCCTGCGGTGCCGGCGTGCGCCGGCGTCGATGTTCGTTCGGGGGGAAAGGCGGTCCCGGCCGCCTCTCCCCCGCAACGGGAATAGACGAGCCGAGGCTCAGTCGCTTCGCTCCCTGCGCCCGCACCACCCCGTCGATTCCCGCTGCTCCCCTCTCTGGCCGGCTGCTCCGCGCGAACTCGGGAGCGATGGCGAGAGGCCATCGCCCCGAAGGGCGATTTGAAGGGAGTAGAAGGCATGACGCAGGACAATCGCGAAAGCTGGCTCAACCGGGTGGCGGCGGGCATGGCCCCGCTGTTCGAGGCGCTGGATGCCCCCCTGCCCTCGCGCGTGCGGGTCGCGATCGGCTTCACCAGCGCGGGCCGCAAGGGCAAGGCGATCGGCGAGTGCTGGGACAACCGTTTGAGCGCGGACGGGCATTTTGAAATCTTCATCCGCCCGGACCTCGCACACGCGCCTGACGCGATGCCCTCGCAGATCGCGGCCATCCTCGCGCATGAGCTGGTCCATGCTGCCGTCGGCATCCCGGCCGGACATGGGGCGGCGTTTAAACGGGTCGCGCTGGGGCTGGGGCTTGTCGGGCCGATGCGCGCCACCACCCCCGGAGAGGCGTTCCTTGCCGCCATCGTGCCGATCCTCGATGCCGCTGGCCCCCTCCCCCATGCCCGCCTCGACACGGACGGGGAGTCGACCGCGCCCAGGAAGCAGAAAACCCGGATGCTCAAATGCGAGTGTGCGACGTGCGGCTATACCGTCAGAACCGCGCGCAAATGGCTGGAACAGGCCGGTGCGCCGCTCTGCCCGATCGAGGGGCATGGGGTCATGGAGCATCCGCTGGACGACGACGATCCCGAGCCGGAGGATTGAGCGCGACTGTATATCACAACGATAGACAGATCATGCCGAAACGATTAACGATGACGCGCGGAGTGAGGGCATTATGATATTGGCAGTCGGAAACACGAAAGGCGGCGTGGGCAAGACCACCCTCGCCGTCAATCTCGCGGTCGCGCTGGCGCTCGCCGGCCGCGACCTCTTGCTGGTGGACGGGGACGAGCAGGGCACCGCCCTCACCTTCACCCAGCTTCGCGCCGAGCGGCTTGGGCAAGCGGGCTATACCGCCGTCGCCCTCACCGGCGCGGCGCTGCGCAGCCAGGTCCGCCAGCTCGCCACCAAATATGATGATATCATCATCGACGTGGGCGGACGCGACACCGGATCGCTCCGCGCCGCGCTCACCGTCGCCGATACGCTCCTGGTGCCGGTGCAGCCGCGCAGCTTCGACGTGTGGGCGCTCGATCAGGTTTCGGCGCTGGTCGCCGAAGCGCGCGAGATCAACGAGGGCTTGCGCGCCGTCGCAGTGCTGAACGGCGCAGACGCGCAGGGGGCCGACAATGAGGCCGCCTTGGAGATGATCGGCGATATCGACGGCATCGAGGTGCTGCCCACGTCGATCGTGCGGCGCAAAGCGTTCCCGAACGCGGCGGCCGAAGGCAGGGCGGTTATCGAGCAAAGCCCGCGCGACCCCAAGGCGATAGACGAATTGACGGCGCTGATCGGCGCGGTTTGTATATCAAGATAATATCGGAGTGATTTTTTATGGCTATCGCTCGTAAACCGAACAGCAAGCCCAAGCCGCCGATGGACGAGGCGGCGGCCGATGCCTTCATTGCCGGCGCGGCCAAGCCGGAGGCCGCGCCGATCGCGGCGGAGGCCGACGAGGCGGGGCAGGGGGCCGAGCCGCGCAAGTCCCCGGTGATGCTGCGGTTCGATCGCGCGCTTCTCGCCAAGGTCGATGCGGCTGCCAAGCGGCGCGGAATCAGCCGCAGCGCATGGATACAGTTCACGGTGAGCCGCGCGCTCGATGCCGGCGAGGGGTAGGACCGGCTAGGGCGAGGCAGCCCCAGCGCGCGAAAAGTGAGTTTTGGGGTAGGGCCTCACCTTTGGGCGGCGGACTGGTTGAAGGCCACCAGCACCGGCATTTCGGGTATGTCCCCGCGTAGCTTGGCGCGGCGGACGATACTATGTTGGTCGATCAGGTTTTGCGCGTCGCGGCGGCCGCTCATGGTTTTCGGGAGCCACATCATCGAAACCCGCTCGACCTTGCGGCCATTCTTGATCGGCGTGAACTCGACCCAGAAGGGGCAGAGCTTGTTGATTTCGTCCTGCGCAACCTTGAGGCAGTATTTGTTGAAATCGGCGAAGCGTTCCAACTTGCCTTCCGGCACGTTGAGCAGCCCGCGCAGCTCCGCAATCGTGAACTCTTCGCTTTGCTTGTATTCGAGGCCGATCCGCCGTTCGATCATTTCATAGAGGCACAGCGCATATTTCGACTCGAAACAATACATCACCTGCGTCTTGAGACGGGCATAGACCTCGCTGTTGCGCAGTATCTCAATCAGCTCCTCGGGAATCCGATAATGGAGGAAGCCGTCTTTCTCGAGGCTTTCGTCGCTGGGGCCGAGAAGCTGGACGCGGCGCTTGTAGCTCTTGCCGGCCTTGCGGATGGTGACGATCGCGATCGTGCCCATCAGGCGCAGCAGCGAGCTTTCTATGCGCTCATTGCCCTGGTGCGTGCCCTTGAGCGCGGATTTGGCGATGCGGTGAATGACCGGCTCGCCGATCCGGTCCCAGGCGTTCGCGATCAGCAGATTGTAGATTCGCCGATCGGCGAGGGTGAGGGGCGACAGCTCAACAATATCGACCAGTTCGCCAGGTTTGACGATTTCCCCGTAATTGGCGGGATCGAAAGGGTTTCCGCGCCCCCTTTGGGCGAGGGTCAGGGCGGTTTCGTTGCCCGAGGCAGTCTTTGCCTTGCCGTCCTTCACTGGTGAGTTTGTCAAAGCCATGCCCTCACCTTAACAGCAACGGTGAGCTACGCAAATCCTAAAGCTCGCCGTTCGCGATCAGGGGAGAGGCTACCCCAAAACTCACCGTCAATTTTGCGGATACCCCAAAGCTCACCGGACTCGACCCCAACACTCACTTTTACCGCCCCCAAAACTCACCGAAGGCTACCCCAAAACTCACGCGACTCGACCCCAAC
This sequence comes from Rhizorhabdus sp., assembly GCF_018006725.1. Taxonomy (GTDB): domain Bacteria; phylum Pseudomonadota; class Alphaproteobacteria; order Sphingomonadales; family Sphingomonadaceae; genus Rhizorhabdus. The sequence goes on along the minus strand of NZ_JAGMXV010000257.1, from coordinate 467 downwards.
ACTCACTTTTCGAGGTCATTTTTCCAAGTTTTCTGCGGGTTTGAGGCACCCTGAATCTTGAATCTAAGAAGAATCTTTGAATCAGAAGGTGAACGGTGAGTTTTGGGGTAGCCCTGCCTGTGGATAACTCTGCGCCAGCAGGACCGACACGCCCAAAGAAAAAGAAAAGCACCGCCTCTTGGGGCTTCGCCCCGCCGGCTCGCGGCCTACGGCCGCCCCGGATCGCTACGCGATCCTCCCACCCGGCATCCCCATGATGAGCCGGCTTTGCCGGCAAGCTTTTGATAATTTGGGAATGGGGACAAACCTCGCGCTCCTATCGCCCGCACACCGCCTAGACGGCCCAGTCGGCCCGAAGCTGCGATTTTGGCCAGGTTGAAGAACGAACACTGAACGCTTGATTGATTCTACCAGGACCGTTGCTGACCACCGACCTCGTAGATATCGGCTTCCATGGAGCAATTGTA
>NZ_JAGMXV010000256.1 GCF_018006725.1 Rhizorhabdus sp. | reverse complement strand
GGTCGGCGATCCGTGCATGCACCGCGCGCAGGCGGGAGATCGCCGTGAACAGGCCCAGCGTCCCGCCGCCGGCCGCCGCGATCAGGCGGTGATAGGCCTGCCCCAGCTGCGCGACATCTCCGCGCTTCAGGTCGGTGACGACCAGCACCTCGGCGCTGGTGGCATAATCGAACGGGCTGGGCACCGACACATGACGCGGGCTGTTGTCGAGGTGGACGGTTCCCGCTCGCGCCTCGGCGCCGCTCCAGTCCTCGCCGTCGCGCAGCGTCGCCGATGTCACGAGCACGCCATGGGCGGGTTTCAACACGGTTTCGGCGAGCGGTCGCGACGGATCAAGCCAGTGGCGATGGAGGCCGATGTCGAGTTCCCGCCCCTCGACGCGGTCGACCGCCAGCCAGTCGACGAAGTCGGGATCGAGCGGCCCGCCCAGCCGCGCCAGCATCGCGATCCATGACGATACGAGCTGTCCGCGCTGGGTGAGGCCGGCGATGGCCCCCTCGATTCGCGCGCGCGCCTGGCCGTCGAGCCAGTCGGGGCCGTCCTCCATCACCGCAGCCAGCCGTTGTCGCAACTTCGCCATCGGCCGCATCAGCGCTTCCAGCGCCTCGATCGCGGGGCGGGCGGCGTCGATCAGTTCGGGCTCGGGCTGGCCGGCATCGGTTTCGAGGCCATAGCCAGCGTCCTGCGCATCGGCCCGTGCGTAGACAGTGGCGCGCACGGCCGACAGCAGCCGCTCGATCGGACCTAGCGGAAGGCTCTCGCCGAGCCGGCCGAGCCAGCCGTCGGCCGGCAGCAGGGTCGCCGCCGCGGCCGCCGCCTCAATCGCGAGCCCCCCTTCCTCGTCATAGCTTGCCACGTCGGACAGCCGAGCCGAGAGCCCGCGTCGCCGTCCCCTTGCCTTGGATTCGGGGCCGATGATCCAGCGGCGGAGCTCGATCGTCTCCTGTCCGGTCAGCGCCGCGGCGAAGGTCGAATCGGCGGCGTCGAACAGGTGATGGCCTTCGTCGAAGACGAGCCGGCCGAGCGGCTGGCCCTCGTCGGCCCGGCGCTGGGCCAGGATCATGACCAGCGCATGGTTGGCGATGACGATATCGGCATTTTCCGAAGCGCGGGCCGCCCGTTCTATGAAGCATTTCCGGTAATGGGGGCAGCCGGCATAGACGCACTCGCCGCGCCGGTCGGTCAGCGCGGTCGATCCCGCGCGGCGGAACAGCGTGGGGAGCCAGCCGGGTAGGTCACCCCCGACCATGTCACCATCGCGCGTGTACATCCCCCAGCGCGCGACCAGCTGCGCCAATATGGCAGCGCGGTTCTGGAAGCCGCCCTGCAGCGCGTCTTCGAGGTTGAGCAGGCAGAGATAATTTTCGCGCCCCTTGCGAACCACGACCCGGCGGGCGCGTTCGGCCGCGTCGGGAAATATGCGGCGGGTCTCCTTGTCGAGCTGGCGCTGGAGCGCCTTGGTGTAGGTCGAGACCCAGACGGCCCCGTCCGCCTTCTCCGCCCAGAGCGAGGCCGGAGCGAGATAACCGAGCGTTTTGCCGATTCCCGTGCCGGCTTCGGCGAGGACCACATTCGGTCGTCCTTCCCCGGCGCGGGGATCGAAGGCGCGCGCATTGGCCGTCGCATAGCTGCGCTGTCCCTCGCGACTTTCCGCCCGCGGCCCCACCAGCGTGCCGAGCCGGTCCAGCACCTCCTGCTCGTCGAGGCGGACGCTGCGCGGCTGCGGACGGGCGTTCGCCTCGTCCCATTCGGGCAGGCGCGCGAACAGGCCGCGCTCGGACTGCGTCGGGGATTTGAGGATCTGTCCGATCGGTCCCGCCCAGGGCCAGCGCAGCCGCGCGAGCGACTGTGCGCTGTTATAGGCGCCGTAAGCCTCGGGCCACTCTTCTGGCCGAGCCATGCGACCGAGGAGGGCGCGGGCGGCTTCGATCAGGAACAGCGAGGCGCGCGCGTCGTCGACCGGCGGCGGGAGGTCCAGCGCGCGAGCCAGACCGGCGGGGGTCGGGACCGCAAAGCGAGCAGGGTGCACGAAGGCGAAGAGTTCCAGCAGGTCCAGGCCGGAAAAATCCGCGATGCCGAGGCGGCTGGCCGTCACGGCTGCGTTCAGCACGATCATCGGGGTCTCAGCTGCTCGCGCCGCTGCCTCTCCCCGCCCGATGCCCCTTACCTCGCCACCCGGCGATGCCAGCCATATGCCGCCATAGGTGGCATGCAGTGCCGGGTAGGGAAGGTCGGGAAGCATATTGCCCATCTAGGGTCTCAGGAACGATTGGGGAACAGCTATCCGACTGCATCAGGTCGGAAAGCCGCCGATGTTGATTCGCGGCCCGCGCGCGCTACAGGACCGGATCATGACCGACAGCATCACCCCCGCCGCGCTGCGCGAAGCCGCGCTCGTCTCCAAGGCCTGGCCCTATGAGGAAGCCCGCAAGCTCCTCAAGCGCTACGAGAAGGGCGCGCCGGAGAAAGGCTATGTGCTGTTCGAGACCGGCTATGGCCCCTCGGGGCTGCCGCACATCGGCACTTTCAACGAGGTGCTGCGCACGACGATGGTGCGCCGCGCCTATGAGGAGATGTCGGACCTGCCGACGCGGCTGATCGCCTTCAGCGACGATATGGACGGCCTGCGCAAGGTGCCCGACAATGTCCCGAACCAGGAGATGCTGCGCGAGCATCTGGGCAAGCCGCTGACGCGCATTCCCGATCCGTTCGGCAAGTTCGAGAGCTTCGCGCATCACAACAACGCGATGCTGCGGGAATTTCTCGACCGTTTCGGCTTCGATTACGACTTCCGCTCGTCCACCGAAGCCTATGAGGGCGGCCAGTTTGACGAAGCCCTCAAGGACGTGCTCCGCCATTATGACGGGATCATGGGCATCATGCTCCCGACGCTGCGCAAGGAACGCCAGGCCACCTATTCGCCGGTCCTGCCGATCAGCCCGACTAGCGGCATCGTGCTGCAGGTTCCGGTCGAGGTCGTCGATGCGGACGCCGGGCTGATCCGCTTCGAAGATGGCGGCGAAATGATCACCCAGTCGGTCCTGGGCGGCAAGGCCAAGCTCCAGTGGAAGGTCGACTGGGCGATGCGCTGGGTCGCACTGGGCGTCGACTATGAAATGTCGGGCAAGGACCTGATCGACTCGGTTACCCAGTCGTCGAAGATCTGCCGCGAGCTCGGCGCCCGCCCGCCCGAGGGCTTCAACTATGAGATGTTCCTCGACGAAAAGGGCGAGAAGATCTCCAAGTCGAAGGGCAATGGCCTCAGCCTCGAGCAATGGCTGACCTACGGCCCCGAGGAGAGCCTCGCTTTCTACGCCTATCGCGAGCCGAAAAAGGCCAAGCAACTCCACATGGGCGTCATCCCACGCGCGGTCGATGAATATTGGCAGTTCCGGGGCAATTATCCGGCTCAGCCGATCGAGCAGAAGCTCGGCAACCCGGTCCATCACATCCACCGCGCCACCAATGACGCGGTTCCCGAAAGCACGCTGCCGGTCACCTTCGGCCTGCTGCTGAACCTCGTGGGGGTGATGGGCGATGCGTCGCGCGAGCAGGTCTGGGGCTATCTTTCCAACTATGTCGAGAACGCGTCGGCGGAGAAATATCCCGAGCTCGACCGGCTGATCGGCCATGCGCTCGCCTATAACCGCGACTTCGTCGCGCCGACGCTGAAGCGCCGCAAGCCGACCGAGAACGAGGCTGCGGCGCTGCAGGCACTCGACGCCAAGCTTGCGGAAATGCCGGCCGGCACCGCCGCCGAGGATATTCAGAACGAAGTCTATGCGATCGGCAAGGACGAGGCCTATGGCTTCGCGTCGTTGCGCGACTGGTTCAAGGCGCTGTACGAGACGCTGCTGGGCGCCGAGCAGGGCCCGCGCATGGGCAGCTTTATTGCGCTTTACGGCATCGACAACAGCCGCCGCCTGATCGCCGAGGCGCTCGCCTGACCGTAATTTTTTGAAAGCCAAGGGAAACCCCGGCTTTCTGTAGCGTTTCCCGGCCGGTCCAACCCCTTTCGGACTGGCATTGCGCGGCTCCGCGCATGTCGGCCGCGCCGTTGCGTATCACGCGGCGCGGCCACCCATGATCAGCGTCCGGCGCGCGTCCGCTGGATCCAGTCGTCGATCTTCGCTTCCAGCACCGTCATCGGCAGCGCGCCGGTGTCGAGGACCTGCGCGTGGAAGGCGCGCGGATCGAACCGGTCACCAAGGTCCTTGCGGGCCTTGTCCTTTAGGCGAAGGATGGCCAGCGCGCCGATCTTATAGGCTAGCGCCTGGCCGGGCATGGCGATGTAGCGTTCGACCTCGGCGGTGGCATCGGTGCGACCGATGTTCGAATGCGACAGCATATAGTCGATTGCCTGATCGCGGCTCCACCCCTTGGCGTGGATACCGGTATCGACGACCAGGCGCATCGCGCGCAGCATCTCGTCCGACAGCCCGCCGAAGCGCTGATAGGGATCGGTTTCCATGCCGAGATCCTTCCACAGCGTCTCGGCATAGAGCGCCCAGCCCTCGACAAAGGCGGTGTTGCCGCCGAAGCGCATGAAGGCGGGCAGCGCCTCATTCTCCTGGGCGAGGCTGATCTGGAAGTGATGCCCCGGCACGGCTTCGTGGAGGTAGAGCGTCTCCATGCCCGGCGTCGTGCGCGACTTGAGGTCATAGGTGTTGAAATAGAAGACGCCGGGGCGGCTGCCGTCCGGCGTTCCCGATTGATAGCTGCCACCGGCCTCGCTCTTCTCGCGATAGGGCTCGACCGCCTTGATCTCGAGGGGACTCTTGGGAAGCAGCGAGAATTGCTCCGGAATGCGCTGGTCGACGCGCTTGCCGATGCGGAAATATTCGTCGCGCAGCCAGTCCGCGCTCTGCGGCTGGAACTTCGGATTCTCGCGCAGATAGACGAAGAATTCGGCAAGGCTACCCTTGAAGCCGACCTGCGTCTTGATCTTCTCCATTTCGGCAGTGATCCGCGCCACTTCCTGCAGGCCCAGCTGATGGACGTCCTCGGCCTTCAGGGGGAGGGTGGTGTGGACCTCGATCAGATGGGCGTAGAGGCGATCGCCGCCCTTCAGTCCGACCAGCCCGACGCTGTCGCGCGCCACTGGCAGATAGTCGTTCTTCAGGAAGTCGCGGAACCGCTTATAGGCGGGAAAGATGCCGTCGCGGATGATCGCGGCCGTCTCCGTGCGCAACCGCTGCTGGTCGGCGGCCGGGATCTCGGCCGGGAAGCTCTTGACCGGGCCGTAGAAGACCGAGCCTTCGACGCCCTGCGCCATCTGCGTATCGATCTGCTCGATCATGTTGTTGACGATCAGCTTCGGCTCGACGACGCCCGAGGCCATGCCCTGGCGGAAGCGCTCGATCCAGCGATCGACCATGACGACATAGTCGCGGTGGCGCTTCAGATTATTCTCGTAATCGGCGACCGTCTTGAACGGCGCGGCGCCCTCGCCCGAGGCGAAGCTCGGATAGAAGGTGTGGAAGCCCTGAAAGTGGTCGACCGGCTGGACGACCGTCACCGCCATCAGATCGGGCGCAAACCCTTTGAGGTTGAGTTCGCTCTGCCATTTGAAGACGTCATAGGCGATCTGGTCGGTCGGGTTGAGCTTCGACCGGTCGATCTTCGCGAGCGCAGCAAGGTCGCCTTCGACCGCCGCCTTTTCGCCCGCCATATAGCTGTCGCTGACATAATCGCCGAGGCGATCGGCATAGCGCATGTCGCCACGAAACAGCGCCCCGAGCGGATTGCGGCGCAGCGAGGCTTCGTCGCTCTCGCGGAACAGATCGAGCAAGGCCTTGTCCTGTGCGGAAAGAGGGGAGGCGGGGGCGGTCGCCGCTACAGGGGCGGCGTGGGCCGCGCCGGGGGCGACGATGAAGGCGGCCGAAAAGGCCGAGGCTGCGAGCAGCGCGGTACGGAGAATCATGGGAGCAGGCATCCTGTCTGTGATGCCCGTGCTATTTCACTCATACAGTGTGGACGCA
>NZ_JAGMXV010000255.1 GCF_018006725.1 Rhizorhabdus sp. | reverse complement strand
TCGTATAGCAGTCGGTGCCGACATGGTCGCGGACATGGTCGCGCGGGCTGCCGTCGCGCTCGTAGTTCACCTGCCGCGGGCGGTCCTCGTAGATATAGTCGCCATAATGCCAGACGAACGCGACATCCTCGCGCGACAGATGGTCATAGGCAGTGAAAAGCCCGTCCTCGTAATTCTGACATCCGGCAACGCCAAAGCGGATGGCGTCCAGCTTTGCGCCGGGCAGCGGCAGAGTGCGCGCGCGGCCCAGCTGGGTCTTGTCGCGCCCGGCGACGAAACGATACCAATAGAGCCGGTCGGGCTGGAGGCCGCTCAGTTCGACATGGATCGAATGGCCGGTTTCGGGCCAGGCGGTCTCGCGCCCCTTCGCGGCAACGCGCTTCATTGCCTCATCTTCGTAGACATACCAGTCGACCTCGACCGGACCGGTCGGCATGCCGCCATGCTCGTCGAAGGGGTCGGGGCAGAGCCGCGTCCAGATCACGAAGCCGTCATGCGACGGGTCGCCCGAGGCGATGCCAAGGCGAAAGGGGAAGGCGAGGAAGAGCTGCTGCGCGCGCAATATTGCGGGAGCGGCGAGGAGTCCGGCGGCGGAGCCGAGGATGAGCTGACGACGCGATATCATGGCTTTTCCCTGCCGAGAACCGGTTGCACCCTTATGACGGCACCCGGCGAGCGACAAGAAATTGAGCAAGAGATTCGCCGGGGAAAAACGTCACGCCGATCGTCCTCGGACGACCGGCGTGACAGGTGGGGGTAGGGGTCAGATCCCGATCCGGGCGGTGACGCGAATGTCGCGCCCGGCGAGCGGCGCGAAGTCCTTGAGGTAGCTCGCATGGCGGCGGGCATCGACGTCGAAGATGTTGTGGGCCGTCAGCGACAGGGTCGTGTCCGGGCGATCGACGAAGGGATGCAGCGTCAGCGAGGCGTTAACCATCGTATAGCTGTCCGTAGGCGTCTCGAACGCGGCGAGGCGGCGTGCCTTGTCGGCCCATTCGACCTCGACCCGGCCCTCGATCCGGTCACTGACGGCGCTCAGGCCGCCGAGCAGGCGCAGCGGCGGGATGCGCGGCGCGGGACCGACATTGGTGATCCGTGCACGCACGACATCGCCCAGCGCATCGGCCTTGATCACATAGTCGCCGAGCGTCGCGAGATCGGCGGTTGCCTCTATCTCGGCGCCGTAGAAGCGTGCCTTCGCCTGCTGGTAGACGAAGACGGGAAGCCCGTCCTCGATCTGGCCGTTGAGGTTGTCGAAGATGAAATTGTCGAACCAGTTATAATAGACCGAGGCATGGAAGGTGTAGCCCTGGCCCTGGCCGTGCAGCACGCCTTCGAGGCCCACGCTGCGCTCGGTCTTGAAATCGGGGTTGCCGATCTCGAACGCCTCGGTACCGGCGTGCGGGCCGTTGGCGAACAGCTCCTCGGCCGCCGGCGCACGCTCGGTGCGCGAAAGGTTCGCGCCGATCCGCCAATTTTCCGACAGCTTGTAGGACGCGCCGAGCGATCCCGACAGCGTGTCGAAATTGCGGCTGCCGGAGAAGAATTGCGGCTGATCCTCGAACGGGCTCGCCGACAGCCAGCTCTTCTCGTAGCGCAAGCCGCCTTCGATCTTGAACTGGCCGAAGTCGAGCTGCTGCAGGGTGAACAAGCCGATCTGCTGGGTCTGATTGCGGGGCAGGAAGGCTTCTTCACCAACGACGTTGAAGTCGCGGACGAAGAACTGGCCACCGGTTGCACCATGCCAGATGCCGCGATCGGTCTGGACCAGCTCGACGCGGCCCTCCATGCCATTATTGTAGAAGGCCGTGCCGACCGAGCCATCTTCCTCGAGCTCGAAATGGCGATAGCGGGCATAGCCGAAGCGGGCGCGGACCGTCTGGATCAGCGACCCGCCGGTATCGATCTCCGCGCGCGCGTCGATGCGATTCTGGACCAGGCTGAGCCGCGGGCCTTCCTGGCTTTCGCCTGGCAGGGTCGCATAGCGGACCGGGACGCCGTAAAGGCTGTCATAATGGCTGTAGGAAATGCCGTAATGGCTGTCTCCATCGATGTACGACAGGCCTACGCCCGTAGTCCAGGTTTTGGCGGCGCTGTTGGGCAGCTTGCCCCGGATCGCGGCATTGGCGGCGAAATCGATGGGCTCCCCGGCGTCCGGGTCGGCGGGAAGCTGGGCGGAAGCTAGCGCCTCCGCGCGGGCTTCGGGGCTCAGGGCATAGCCGCCGATGCGCATGTTTCCGGTCTTGAGATAGCTGCCGTCGACATGGGCGACGAAACCACCGCCGATCGGCGCATCGACCGCAGCCGCAGCCGAACGCTCGTTCGAAGCGCTGCCATAGGTCAGCAGAGCATCCACATGGATCGCCTCGGGCATCGAGCGCGGAATACGCTTGTCGAGGACGTTGACGACGCCGCCGATTGCGGACGAACCGTAGAGCAGGGCTTCCGGGCCTCGCAGAACCTCGACGCGCTCTGCCAAGAGCGGGTTGATCGCGACGGCGTGGTCGACGCTGGTGTTCGACACGTCGATCGAGCCGATGCCGTCGGTCATCACGCGCACGCGTTCACCCTGAAGGCCGCGCAGCACCGGGCGGGAGGCGTTCGGACCGAAGGATGTCGCCGACGCGCCCGGCGTATGCTCGATCGTCTCGCCGATGGTCGGCCGGATGGAAACGGTCAGGTTGGTTCCGGTGAGCACCGACGTGCCGGACAGCACGTCCATCCGTCGGCTTTGCAGCGGTGCCGTAACGATGATGTCCGAGGCAGGCTGGCGATGAAAGCTGTCGCTATCCTCATCGGCATGGGCGGCGGAGGGCATGATGGCGAGGGCGATTGGCGAAATCGAGAGAACGAGCCGCGCTTTGAGCGTCATGATATACTATCCCTTTACCCTGTATGGCGCGGAGGTAGCGTGGATGTGATATTATATCAAGCCATTATGCGGCGGTGCGAAAAACTTTTATCTGCAACCATTTATCCGGCGTTAAGCGGTTGCGTCGCGCTAATTTTGCTGTCCACAATGTCGCGGACATACGGGTTAGCCATCGATCTGGTCCGCGGGAAAGAGCCGCCTAAACAGCCTACGTCCGTACCAGTGCCACAGCAGAAGCAGTAGTAGCAGGACGAGGAAGGGCGGACTAGCATAGGCCAGGATCGTGAGTAAGGTCACGACCGTCCACGTCAACGAGCCATAGGCTTGATGACCCGCTTCAGCCACACCGGCGATCAGCCCGACGCCAGCGCCTGCCTCGTAGGTGAAGCTCATAGAGGTCGACTGAACAGAATCTCGCGCCGCGTTTGCAGCTTCGCTGCTCTCGCGCTGGGCGCCTGCCAGTTCTGCACGTCGCTCCAGCAATTTGGCGCGCACCGCTGGTGTTAGGTCACGCCGCAGAAGCTCCCTTTCGACATCGGCTTGTGCGCGGCCGATGTCTGTCTTTTTAGCGTCTGCCGCGGAGATTTCACGCTGTGCGTCGGTCCCGTCGATTTCTGCAGTTTGCAGCGCTCCACCGGCCATTACGACATTCTTCACTGCGTTGCGGCCGAACGGTCTAGCAATCGCGGCTTCCAAGGAGACATTGAGGCTGGCCTATACGTTCCCGGCGCGATCGACCCTGTACGACATATCAGTGATGCGGCAACGGCCTGCGGATAGCTTCTCGCACGCCTGCGCATGCGCTTCCTGCACGTCAGCTATATCTGCGGATGGAAGCCGAAACTGATAGTTGTAGGAGAATGCGACACCGGCGGCATTCGACACCGTCTCTCCGACATCCTCAGGCGTAGCCTTGTTGCACCCAGCCAGGGCCAACGCCGCTAGTATCAGACCGACTGAACGCATAGTGAAATCCCCTCGGATACAGAGCCTTGCAGTTTTCGATTTCCAGTTCAAGGCAACCGGAGCCCGGAGATGTATCCGCCTTTGAAAACTCTCGTCATGCGTACATAGAGAAACCGCTGCAGATGAAGGACCCGTTCGACCGCCCTGCATCTTTTGCCGGCGTCTTCTACCGCAACCCCGTCGCGGCTCTCGACTGGCTGGAGCAGGCGTTCGGGTTTCGGCGGTCGATGGTCCTCACCGATCCGGACGGCGCGCTCGTGCATGCCGAGATGCGGTTTGGCGATTGCCTCATCGTCGTCGACGGCGAGTGGTGCGACGAGGTTGCAAGCCCGCTGTCCACCGGCGGCCGTAATACGCAGTCGATCTATGTCAGGCTTGCCCATGGCCTGGACACGCATTGCGAACGGGCGCGGGAGGCGGGTGCGCGGATCGTTCAGCTGCCCGAAGACCAGATCCATGGTGATCGGACTTATCGCGCGTTGGACCCGGAAGGGCACCTCTGGACGTTCGTGCAACCCGTTCGCTCGGTGTCGCAGGCGGAGGTCGCAGCCGCCACCGGGTGGACAATCGAAGGCTGGCACGACGGCTGAAGCCCTTTGCCTGCGCAGGCTTTCTCCTATAGCCGCCGCAGAAAGGCCCAGCCCAGCGCGGGCATGCGGATCGTCTTGCGGTTGGTCGTGATGCCGGGCGCCGAGCAGCGCTCGACGAACGCGGTGACGAAATCCGCCGGCAGCGGCCAGTCACGCGGTTCCCGGCTGAAATTGTAGAGGCAGAGCAGCTGTTCCCGGCCATGTCGGCGGGTGAAGGCGAGAAAATCTTCGTCGGTCTCGATGAAGGCGAGATCGCCGCTTTGCAGCGCGCGGCTGTTCCGGCGAAAGGCCAGGGCCTCTCGATAGAAATGCAGGACCGAGCGGCAATCGGCCTCCTGCACTTCGACCGCCCTTGCGCGATGCTCGGGGGGGACGGGCAGCCAGGGTGTCGCGGTGGAAAAGCCGCCATGCTCGCCATCGGTCCAAGGCATCGGCGTCCGGCATCCGTCGCGACCCTTGAAGGCAGGCCAGAAGCGGATGCCATAAGGATCGCGCAGATCCTCGAAGGCGATCTCGGCCTCGGGAAGTGCCAGTTCCTCGCCCTGATACAGGCAGATGGCGCCACGCAGCGCGATCAATATGGCGAGCGCCATGCGGGCGATGCGCGCGGGATCGTCACCCTTGCGGGCGAAGCGGGTCGCGTGGCGCGGCACGTCATGGTTCGACAGCGCCCAGCACACCCATCCATCGCGGGTGGCCTCGTCGAACTTCTCGACCGTCCTCCGGAACATGGCGGGCGCGAAGTCGCTGCCGAACAGGTCGAAGGTGTAGCAGAAGTGGAGCTTGTCGCCGCCGCCGGTGTAGAGGCCAACCGTGGCCGGGGAACGGTCTCCATCGCCGACTTCGCCGACCGCCACGCTGCCCGGATATTCGTCGAGCAAGGCCCGGATCCGCTGCAGGAAGGGCAGGTTTTCGGGCTGGGTCTTGTCGTAGAGATGCTCCTGGAACCCATAAGGGTTGGTGTCGGGCACATCATGGCCGGCCGCGCGCGGCGCCGGCGGGTTATCGCGCAGCGCCGCGTCGTGGAAATAATGGTTGCAGGCATCGAGCCGGAAGCCGTCGACGCCCCGGTCGAGCCAGAAGCGCATGATGTCGAGCAGCGCGTCACAGACCTCCGGATTGTGGAAGTTGAAGTCGGGCTGCGAGGCGAGGAAGCTGTGCATATAGTATTGCATCCGCGTCCCGTCCCATTCCCAGGCGGGGCCGCCGAAGATCGACAGCCAGTTATTGGGCGCGGTGCCGTCGGGCTTGGGATCGGCCCAGACATACCAGTCGGCCTTGGGATTGGTGCGGTCGCGGCGGCTTTCGCGGAACCAGGCATGCTGGTCCGAACTGTGGCTGAGCACCTGGTCGATGATGACCTTCATGCCGCGCGCATGGGCACCGGCCAGCAGCGCGTCGAAATCGGCGATCGTGCCGAACATCGGATCGACGTCGCGATAGTCGGACACGTCGTATCCCATGTCGGCCATGGGCGACTTGAAGAAGGGCGACACCCAGATCGCGTCGACGCCGAGCGAGGCGATATGGTCGAGCCGCGCGGTCACGCCCCTGAG
>NZ_JAGMXV010000254.1 GCF_018006725.1 Rhizorhabdus sp. | reverse complement strand
GTCCTGGCCTTCATGGCTTATCGGAACGTCTGGGCCGGCATCAAGCACTGAGCCGGATATGACGAGATGACAGGGGGCCGTCCGGTTGACCGGGCGGCCCCTTTTCATATGGGGAGAATGTGATGCGCGGACAGGGGCGGCTGGGGTTGATCGGGGGCAGCGGGCTCTACCGTATGCCAGGCCTTTCCGACGGAGAATGGATCGAGGTCGAGACCCCGTGGGGCGCGCCTTCCGATGCGCTGCTGATGGGCGAACTGGCCGGCCGCGAAGTCGCCTTCCTGCCACGGCACGGTCGCGGCCATCGACTGGCACCGGGCGAGGTCAATTATCGCGCCAACATCGCTGCGCTGAAAGCGGCGGGCTGCTCTGAAATCCTTGCGGTATCCGCCGTCGGGGGCTTTCACGAAGCGGTGCCGCCTGGCAGCTTCGTGCTCGTCGACCAATATGTCGACCGCACCGTGCGAGGCGGACGCAGTTTTTTCGGCGAGGGAATTGTCGCCCATGTGGCCTTCGCCCGTCCGACCTGCGGGCGGCTCGGCGCGACCGTTGCGGAGGCGCTGGCGGTGCAGGGGCGCGCTCATCGGATCGGTGGGACGATGCTGGTGATCGAGGGACCGCAATTTTCGACACGGGCGGAATCGCTGCTCCACCGCCAATGGGGCTGCGATGTCGTAGGCATGACCGGTCTGCCGGAGGCCCGCCTCGCGCGCGAGGCGGAGCTTTGTTACGCAAGCGTGGCGATGGTCACCGACTTTGACGCCTGGTCGGACAGTGAGGTCGACGTCGTAGGTGTCTTGTCGACGATGAACGCCAATGTCGTGCGGGCCCAGTCGCTGGTCGAGGCCGTTGCGGCCCGGGCCGGTGGAGGCAGGGGGTGTCCGCAGGGCTGCGACCATGCCCTCGATGGAGCAGTGATTACAGCGCGCGACTGCTGGCCGACCGAGACGAGAGCCAAGCTGGCCGCGTTGGCGCCGCGCCTGTTTGACTGAGTGCCTTCAGACGGCGGCGCGCAGCGGCTGGATGTTGGTCACCTTCATCGTCATGACAATATTGCCATCTTGATTGAGCACGGTCAGGCGAAAGTTGATGAAGCCCATCGATGGCCGCGACCTGGGAACCGACTTGGACAGAACCTCGCTCTCGACGCTCAGCACGTCGCCCGGATAGACCGGCCGCGTCCAGCGCAGCTCATCGACGCCGGTGCCGCCGAGCGAGAAATGGCCGTCCTCCAGCCACTCGTCGGTCAGCATGCGCATCACCATCGAGCAGGTATGCCAGCCGCTGGCCGCCAGCCGGCCGAAGATGGGGGAGGCGGCGGCGGCATCATCGTCAAGATGGAAGGGTTGCGGGTCGAATTTCGAAGCGAAGTCGATCACCTCTTCGCGCTGCACCGGATAGGCGCCGAAGCGGTCGACCCGTCCGATCTCGAAATCCTCGAAATATCGCATGCCCTGTCCCCGATGATCGGCCGCTGCGTGGCGCGCCGCCCTGTTGATAATCGTCGGCTGTCAGCCGGCTCAGACGTTGAAGCGGAACAGCATGATGTCGCCGTCCTGAACGATATAGTCCTTGCCTTCCGACCGCAGCTTGCCCGCTTCGCGCGCCGCCGCCTCGCCGCCGAGTGTGACATAGTCGGCATAGGCCATCGTCTCGGCGCGTATGAAACCACGTTCGAAATCGCTGTGGATCGCACCGGCAGCCTGGGGTGCCTTCGATCCCTTCTCGATCGTCCAGGCGCGGGCTTCCTTGGGGCCGACCGTGAAGAAGGTGATCAGATCGAGCAATTCATAGCCAGCGCGGATCACCCGAGCGAGACCGGTTTCGTCCAGTCCGAGGTCCGACAGGAAATCGGCCCGGTCCGCAGGATCGAGCGTCACGATCTCGGCCTCGATCGCGGCGGAGACGATCACCGCCTTGGCGCCCTCGGCCTTCGCCTTCTCGGCCACGCGCGCCGAGAGGGCGTTGCCGCCGGCGGCGGCACCCTCGTCGACATTGCAAACGTAGAGGACCGGCTTCGCGGTCAGCAACTGCGCCTGCGCAAACAGGCGCGTCTCGTCGTCGTCCTTCGGCTGGGTCAGGCGGGCCGGCTTGCCTTCACGCAGCAGCTCGAGTGCCTGGCCGAGGACTGAGGCGGCCGCCTTCGACTCCTTGTCGCCCTGTGCCGCTTTCTTGGCGAGGTTGGGCACGCGCTTCTCGAGGCTTTCGAGATCGGCGAGCATCAATTCGGTCTCGACCGTCTCGGCATCGGCGATGGGGTCAACCTTGCCTTCGACATGGGTAACGTCGCCATCCTCGAAGCAGCGGAGGACATGTACGATCGCGTCGACCTCGCGGATATTGGCGAGGAACTGATTGCCCAGACCCTCGCCTTTGGACGCGCCGCGCACGAGACCGGCGATGTCGACGAAGGCCAGCTGCGTCTCGATGATCTTGGCGGATCCGCCGATCTTCGCGATCTCGTAGAGACGCGGATCGGGAACGGCGACCTGCCCGATATTGGGTTCGATCGTGCAGAAGGGGTAATTGGCCGCCTGCGCCGCCGCAGTCTCGGTCAGTGCGTTGAAGAGGGTGGACTTGCCGACGTTCGGCAGCCCAACGATACCACAGCGAAAACCCATATCGATTCCAGACTTGTTCGGTTGCGCGCGCGATAGCGGGTGCGGCCGCCAAAGGCCAGTCTCCGCAAGCAATGACTGGCTTTGGACAAAGGCGGAAACGTCAGGCAGATGCGCTCAATAGCCGGGGCGTCCGGAGGATCAGCGTAACCCGTGCGCCCCGATCAGTTTTGCTGACCGTCAAAGACCCGCGATGGCGCTCGGCAATGGCTCGCACGATCACCAGGCCGAGGCCATGTCCGCCGAGCGTCGACCGCGCCTCGCCCGGCTCGGCGGGCGCGTTGGCAAAGCCCGGCCCTTCGTCGGCCACGGACAGGGTGAGCGCGGCCTCCCCCTCCAGCTCGCCATCCTGCGCCGCGACATGGATGGCGCCGCCGTGCGGGGAGACCTTGAGGGCATTGTCGATGAGATTCGCCAGGGCGCGGACCAGCAATTCGCGGTCGCCGATGAAGCGCGTCGCGCGCATGTCGCGGACGATGCGCACGCCCTTCTCGTCCTCGGCCACCGCTTCATAGAGGTCGATCGCCGTCTCGACGGCTTCCGCCACATCGAACGGGCTGGCGGGGGTTCCGACGTCGGCCTCGATCTCGCGCAGTTCGAGCAGGGCGTTGAATGCGGCCATCAGCCGTTCCAGTTCCTCTGCTGCGCGCGTGGCCTGCTGCGCGACGGCTTCATCGGAAGCATTCTCCATCGTCGACAAACGCGCGCGGACGCGTGCCAGCGGCGTTCGCAGGTCGTGCGCGATATGGTCCGATGCGGCGCGCAGGCCATGGATGCGGCGCTCCAGTTCGGCCAGCATGCCGTTCATGTGGCGCGCGAGGATGCCGATCTCGTCGGCCGGTCCGGTCTCGGCGATCCGCTGGCCTATATCGCCGTCGGCGACCCGATCGCACACGTCGTTGAGTCTGCGGATTCGCGCTGCGGTCTGTCCGCCTACCATCAGCGCGGTGACGACCGACAGGCCCAGGAGGAGAAGGACGATGCCGCCGCCCCATATGCCGAGCGAGGTGCGCAGCGCGCTGGCGGACTGGACGGGCCGTGCGAAAAGCAGGCTGCCGCCGCGCGGCAGGGCGCGAATGAGGGCGACGATATCGCTGCCCGACGCGGTCTCGCCGATCGCATAGCCCTCCCGCCACGGACGCAGGCGGGGCCAGGCGGTGGCGCTGCCGCTGACGCGGCCCTCTGCGTCGCGGTAAAGGAGTATGCGGGGCTGCTGCGTGCGGACCGCATAACCGCCGACGTCGCGGACCGCAGCTGCGAGCAGCGGGGCGGCTGTCGGATCGTCGAGCACCCCGGGCAGCTTTTCGGCAAGCGCTTCATAGTCATAGCGGGCGGCCTCGGCCGCCGCGATTCGCCGCGCGTCGCGGTCGACCATGAACAGGGCGGCGGCACTGAGCGTCAGGGCAAGTGCCGAGAAGAAGGCAAGGAGCAGCGCGGTCTTGGCCGGTAGCAGCAGGGTCTTCAAATCGCGTCGTCCAGCCGGCGCAGCATCAACCCCTGACTTCGCACCGCCACGATCAGCGGGTTGAGATGCGCGGGAATGCAACTGGCCGCCGCCTCCAGCTTGCGGCGCAGTCGCGACACATGGACGTCGATCGTGTTGGCGAAATTGGCCGGCACGAAATTATAGGTGGACCAGCAGATCGACCACAGCATCGAACGCGTGACGGGCAAGCCGGCATTGCGAGCGAGAAGGCTCAGGATCGCAAATTCCCGTGCCGTAAGGTCGAGCTGCGCGCCGCAGAGCGACGCCGTCATGCTGCCGGGGTCTATCCTGAGCGGACCGCAGACGAGTGCTCCGTCCTCTCCGGCGCCCGAATCCCAGGCACGGCGACGGAGCAGCGCGGCAAGCCGCGCCAGAAGTTCGATCTCGGACAGGGGCTTGACGGCATAATCGTCGCCGCCGCCCGCGAGACCCTCGACTCGATGCCTTTCCGATCCGAGCGCCGTCAGGAAGAGCGCCGGTGCTCGTGTCGATTGGCCGGAAGCGTCGCGAATGCGGCCCAGGGCACCCAGCCCATCGATGCCGGGCGTCTGTCTGTCGAGAATGAGAACGTCATAGCAGGACTCCCCGGCAAGCCGGACTGCTTCCAGGCCGTCGCCGGTTACCTCCACCCGGTCGAACCCCGCCCGGCGCAATGCGCTGGCGAGCAGGTCTGCCACCTCCTCTTCATCCTCCAAAATGAGCGCCGAGCGCCCCAGGAACAGACGTCGAAACGTCTGCTCGATCCCCTTGTCGTCCCCCTGCTCCATCGTCCTATCATGCCCAGTGGGCCGCGAAAGAAAAGCGCCCGTATCCGCAGCGTCAGATAAATTCAGGTGTAGCCCGCTAGCACGCCGGCGGACGGAACGATAAACCGGTGCGATGAGGCCGCTGATCGCACTTGCCTGTCTGCTCGCTGGGGGGGCTGCTGCCCCGTCGCCGATCGAGGACGCCACGCTGGGCTTTCGCCTCGCGGAAAAGGCCCGGCAAGCCGCTGATGCCGATCTGATGCTCTCCGCAGCGCGGCTGGTGGCCGCCAGCGGTCTGCGCGGTGCAACGCTGCGGAACGGCAGGTTGGAGGCAGGGGAGGGGCTGCCCGGCATGCCGAACGAAGCGGTGGCGCTGGCCGAGGAGGCGCGCCTGCTGGCGCCCGAAGATCGGCGCATCGCCGAAGAGGTCGACCGCCTGCGCAGCGCGCGTCCCAAGGGAATCGTCGGGGGAAGCTGGGGGAGTGGACCGCTCGAATTTCGCGAGATGCTGGCACCCGGCAGCAGCATAGCCTGGACGGTCGAAGCGCGCGGGGCGGAGACGGCCCTGGTGTCGGCGATCGGTGATGGCGATGCGGGCCTGCGCCTCCGTGTCGTCGACGGGCGCGGGCGGTCGGTTTGCGACCAGGGGGGCGACAGCCACTATCCGCTATGCCGCTGGTCGCCACCAAGGGCGGGGCGTTACCGGATTTCGCTCGGCAATGCCGGCCGTGTCCCGACCCGCGTCGTGGTGCTCAGCAACTGATCGACGTCAGGCATCTTTGTCCGAGAGGCTATGCATGGCTACGCAGTCGCGGCCATTGTTCTTGGCGACATAGAGTGCCTCGTCGGCACGCTTGATCAGCTCATGCCGGGTCATGCCGGGCCCGGCCTGTGCCACGCCGCAACTCAGCGACATGACGAGCCGCTCACCGTCGTCCAGGACGACAGGGTCGCGCGACACGGCGATACGGAGCGCGTCGGCGATCGATTTCGCCAGTTCGGGCGACGTCCCGTCGAGCACGATTGCCAGCTCATCTCCACCCAGGCGCCCGATCACGTCATGGTCGCGCAGCAGCGCGCGCAGCCGATTGTGCAGTTCGACCAAAACCCGATCCCCTGCGAGGTGGCCGAAGCTGTCGTTGACGCTTTTGAAC
>NZ_JAGMXV010000253.1 GCF_018006725.1 Rhizorhabdus sp. | reverse complement strand
TAGGCTTCCGCCGTGGCATCCAATTCGATGAGCGTCTTGACGTCCATACCAAAGACTTCTTCGATTCGCGTGAACACGGCGGTTTTCAACGGCTCGAATTCGGTATCGTCCATTTCATCGTAGGCGACGGAATCTGGGACGAAGATGCCCAGGTGCGGCTCGCCATCGACCAGAACCTCTTTGACGAATGCATACTTATCGGCGTCACGGATTTCCCCCAGCAGCCAGATCACGGTATCCTTGGCGGCGACGGGAGCCGTCCGACGTGTGAAACGCCCGGCTTTGCAC
Source organism: Rhizorhabdus sp. (assembly GCF_018006725.1). Taxonomy (GTDB): domain Bacteria; phylum Pseudomonadota; class Alphaproteobacteria; order Sphingomonadales; family Sphingomonadaceae; genus Rhizorhabdus. The sequence continues at coordinate 5,732 of NZ_JAGMXV010000253.1, read as the reverse complement.
TGAAGCCACGCGCGCAAGAGGTCGGCATTGCCCTCCGGCTGCGGCTCCATACCTTCCGGCCAGCGCTTCGCCGCTGCGGCGATGGCGGCAAAATAGGTCCGATGCACCAAGCCATTGCGCGGATGCGTTAGGCGACAGCGGTAAGGCCGGAGGGCATCGGACTTTTTGAGTGCGAGTTTTTCGAGTTCTACGGCGTCGGCGACGCGCGCCGGGATCAGCCGGTCGACCCCACATTGCAAGCAGCGGTTGGGTTGCACGTAAAGTTCGTGGGCCATCAGAAACTCAGTTCCTCCTTGCGTGCCTCAATGGCATCAACCACCTCGTCGCGATCCTTTTCGGAAAGCGCGGCCAATCTGGAGTCGCCTCGAAGCTTCTGAACGGCCTCGACGGAGGCGCAACGCTTGACGTCGACCAGGAGCGAGCATTTTGTGGGGGAATCCATGTCACGCGGAAAGCCGATATCGTTTTCTGGCTCTTCTGCTTCCTTCCGGCGCGCGCCGGGCGGTGGTGGGGCCGTCTTGGGTTTACCAGCCACGGCCTCGGCTGGAGCCTCAGTATAGGCCTTGGCTTGCAAGTCAGCGGCGGCCCGCTCGACAACATCCATTGTCTCAGCGGGCTTGTGCGTGATCGCGGCCTGGGTGGGGGTGGGGGGCGGCGGCGTGGCCAGCCTCCGCGGCACCGCTCCCTGTCCGTTGCTCTGCCCGATTGGATGATCGGGGTCAACTTCGTCGGTCGTAATGACACCCAGGATGATCCCTGGCGCGTGCGCGCGAGCCCATTCCCGAGCCCCCATGTAACGGAGCTGGCGCGGCCAATCGGCCGGGTTCCCCCATGCAGATTTATCGCCGCGATGCCAGCGCGCAACCGTACCTTCGATGGTGCGCGGCTCATCTTCATCGTCGAATTTTCCGGAGACGACGACCCCAAGCCGACGGTCATCAGCGGCACGGTTTGGGGTATCGTTGGCGAATGTGTACTTGAGCCGAATGCCGAGCTTGGCCTCGATGATGGCGTGGATCAGCTTGCCTTCCCACATCAACCGGCCGTGGACGAAGGATGCGGTCTGCGCCACGGCAAACGGGTCCATCCCCCACCGCACAGCCTGATTGACGATCATAAAGCAGCGGGCCTGGATGGCGTCGAACGGCAGCCAGACATCTTCGCCCTTGTCCTTGATCTTCATAATCGAGTCCGGCACTAAGCGGCCGATTGCCATGACATTGGCAATGCGCTGCATGTGCTCGAAGCGGGCAGTGTCGAGGATTTGAATCGGATCGGAGACGACACGGATTTCACGCACCGGAGCGGGCGCTTTTTTTTCTTCCTGGACTACGAGCGCGTTGCCGTTGCCATTGCCATTGACTTTCGGTTTCTCATCGGGCGGCGGCGAGCCCTGCGGTTCATGTGAGTCGGTCATACCTTAAACCTTTCTGCGACAATGGCCCGAGCCTCGGTGTGGCCGAAACCCTGATGGCGGAGGTCTTCGTAGACGCTTTCGGCGTCGATGCAGGCACTGGCTTCGCGCTCGAAGCGGGCTTCAATCGGTTCGCCGGTTGGTGTTAAGGGGCAGGGCGGCACGGGTGCCGGTTTCAAAACCGAGCGCGGCTCGCCGTAGGCGTCATAATCGTCGTAAGTGCGGCTCATTGCGCCTCCGCGTACTTCTGGCAGAATTCGTAATGGCCGCGCTCGGCATCGATCGATTTGGCGTAGCGCTTGCCATCAACCGTGTCGTAGCTGAGGATGATCGGATCGCCGGTTTCTTCTTCGCCACCGCAGTTGAAGACTTGCGTCTCGAAGTAGGCTTCTCCGGAGCCGATCGTCTCCATCACTCCGGTTTTTGGGTTCGGCAGATAATGCCCGACGGTCGAGACGAGATACTTGCCGATGCGCGTCGAGAGGTGATAGGCGCAGCGCGAGCCGACGCAAAGATGCCCGGCATAGCCGTACCATTTCCATTCCGAGTGCGGGATCATCGGCCGATCTCCTTTTTGACCTCGTCGGTAAGCGCAAGCTCATCGAGTCGCATCCAGAATGCTGCGCTGTCGCGAGGATTATCCACCAGGGCGGGGTTGTGCCGGTCAATGACGTCGCGCATGTACTTCCGCAGTTGGTAGATGCGGTCGAGCGCCATGGAGACGTTGTCCGCACTTCCGATTGCGCGATGCCTTCTTTTCTCCGCTTCGATGGTCACTGGATGATCCCCATACTGCGGCGGCGATCCCATTCTCCGTCTCCGAAATAGCTATCGAACACAGCGCGGTTCCACGGTTCAAGCACTTGATTGCGGGTCATGCCGCGGCGCGCGATCAGAGCGTGGTCATTGTGGCGGCCGGTGACTTCGGCGCAGCATGCCCAGGCGAGAAACACCATTCGCGCCGCGAAATCCGTGACGGATTCGCCCGGGGCGGCATCAAGGTCGAGTTTGGCTTCTCGCATCACTGCACCTTTGTTTCCTCAACCATCACAACCCCCGGAGGGGGCGGCATCTTTGCTTTGATGATCGCCTGGGACAGCTTCAGAAGAACCTCGACCACGTCGGGATGATCGCGGAAATGCTGGTAGCATTTATCGCGGCTGGCCGAGATTTCCTCGGGCGTCTTCCCTTCGAAGGCTGCTTTTTGCGTGATGCGTTGCCGGGCGCGATTACCTGCGAGCCCGCCGAACGACAACTTTTCCGACGCCGGGGCGGGCGTTGGTGGCGGCGGCGGGCTCGCAGGCTGGGGCGGCAGGGGGGTGTCCGGGCCCTGCGCCTCAATTTGCTTTTGGCGTTCGGCCGCAGCGGCCGCGATGGCGTTGTCTTCGGCCTCTTTTTTCAGCCGCTCTTGCTCAGCGGCGGCGGCTTTCTTTTTCTCGATCCAATCATTGACCCTGGCGAATAGGTACTTGATCGCCTGCGTGGCGCGGCCTGCGTCCTGCGTTTTGCTTTCGTCCCGGATCAACGGCAGGTACTTGTCATCGACCTCGCGGCTTCTCGCGAGGTGGGGAGCCTTCTCGATCTCGTGCATTTCCTTGACGAGGCTTTTGAGGCGTTGCAACTCGCGCGCCTTGTTGGCGCATTCATCCGCCTTCACATCCGAGTCGATGGCTGTTTCCTTGATCCATGTTCTGGCGGATTCAAGCTCGCGAACGAGAATGTCGTAGGGTGTTTCATCAAGCGCCGGGCCGGAGTTCGATCCAGACTCCAGGCTGGCCGCTTCTTGAATAAGGCCCGGCCATTGGCCGGTTTCCTGCCGTGCCAGGAATGTCTCGTAATCGACGGGATGGCGGGCGCAAATCAACCACGTCTTATTGTGCTCGGCGGCCAGGATAGGCATTCCATCAATGGTGATGATCGTTTCGTCTTCGTCCGCGAAGATCGCGACCGGAAGCTTCGGGCCGTCCTTCACCTTGCAAATCCAATAGAAACCGAATTCCGGCTTACCATCGGTCATGATCGGCAGCGGCAATCCTTTTCGAACCGCAACGCACGCGGTTTCCCAATATGTGTAGGGGTTGGAGGATTGAACGCCATCGGCCATGGATTGCAGCTCCTGTTGTGAAAGAGGGGCGGTGCCTTGGCAGCGCACCGCCCCAAGTCGGGAGGGGTTCTCTAGGGATAGTTCGCCGGGCTCGCACTCACACACGAGCCCGGCTTAGGGTGAAAGCCGCGCCCCGCTACGAACCCGGCTCTCGATCGACAATCTGATCGCGCCGCCAACTTGTGTCAATACGTATAATCCGTATCGCTACAATTTTTGTGGAGTGTGTCGTTGCTATGGCAACACGCTGGAGGGGGTTGCGAATCTTCGTGCTGACAGGCAAGGATGCGAAGAGTCGATTTGTATGTCGGCCACAGCGTTGGTTTTTCAGAAAATTTAGAGGTGTGTGTTTCGCCGCTGGCAGCGGCGCTATGAGACGTGCTGGGGGCAGCTTTGGTCGATTGGAATATTCGAGACGAAACCGGCTTGACGCTTTTGGAGCGCGCCATTCATTTGCGCCGCGCTCGTCGGTCAACGCGCGAAATTGCTGCGATTCTAGGTAATGGCCTGACGCGCAATGCGGTGATCGGAAAGCTCGATCGTCACCGCGAAGAAATCGAGCCCATTCCACGAAGAGAGAAGTCACATAGGCCCCCCATGCCGCTGATTCGCAAGCCCCCGCCTCCCGCTCCACCGCCATTTGTGCGGCCGGTCCCAATGATCGAAGCTCGAACTCCGGAAGGGCCGACCGCCCCCGCGACAATTCTCATTGAGCGCGACGGTAAGCTTTACGCCAACAATGCTCTCAAGCCCGACGTCTGCCGGTGGCCGATCGGCGATCCGCGCGATTCGAATTTTCATTTCTGCGGCAAGAAAGCCGTGCCGCTGAAACCCTACTGTCCAGAATGCACCAAGCGCGCGTTCCGGACAGTCGATGATGCCAAGGTCGAAGCCCGAGCGACCCGAAGCAAACAGCTTGAACCTACTTAACCCCCCACGCAGGAGAATGATCATGCGTACAGAAACAAAGGAGCGGCCGTTCTGGCGACAGACGCTCGGGGCCCGCGTCCTATGCTCGGCTCTTTTCGTCGTCGGCCTCGCGGCGTTCCTGATCGCAACGGCGATCGACGTCGATTATTGGTGGAATGTGGCGCGTTCCGATCTTGCCAAGCTCGAATATGCGGGCGGCTCGATCGTGTTTCGCTCCGTTTCATTCCTCTTCGCGGGCGTCGTGGCCTATCAGTGGCGGCGCGGGACGCTCTCCGGCTGGGCTATGGGCGGCTTCGCGGCCCTGGTTTTGGTGAGCTTCGCATCGATCGGTATGTCGAGCGTGTTGGGCTTCGGCTCGCGCGAGCGCATCGTGCCGTATGAGCAGGCGCAAGCCAACGCCGTTGCGCAACAGGATGCCTTTGTGGAAGCTAAGGCACGGCAGTTGAAACTTGAAAACGAAATGATCGCCCGCCAGCGCAAGCTCCAGGACGACAATATCAAATTCCTGCAAAAGCAGGCCTCGAACTCGCGCCGCTCGACGACGCGCCAACTGTCCTATGACGCCCTGGGGCAGGCGACATTCGGGCCAGCACCGGAGTTCAAGACCGTCGTCATCGAAGCGCCGACGATCAAGGCTGCCAGCGACCCGCAGGCGGAGGCGATCCACAAGCTCGTCCCTGACTGGTCGATTGCGAGCATCCAGCTCTGGACGACGGCCGCCTTTGGAATCGGGCTCATCATTGCTGAAATGGTGTGCATGGGTTTCGCTGTCGGCATGTGGCCCAAAGCGCCGGTTCCTACTGCTGAATCGGAACCGAAGGGACGCAAAGAGGAACCCGATATTGAAACCGTCGTCGGGGTTGATGCTCCGGCGAAATCCGCCGAGATCATTCACCCAGCTCAGTTCTCACACCCCGCACGGGCTTCGATTGTCGAAGAGCCCGCTGAAACCCTCGCCCAGAGCGAGCTTTTCAGCGACGTTGAAGAGCACATGAGCCAGATGGAAAGCATCAAGGCATTCTGGGAGCAAGGCACGCGACGGGCCCGCGCGGCTCGGATCGGTGCCTCTGCGATGTACCGCGCCTATCAGACGTGGTGCGAGGATCGCAAGATGATCCCAGTCACGCAGCGGAAGTTCGGCCTCGAGTCGGGCGTCCTGGCCGATGATCTCAACCTTGAGAAAGATACCTCGTCTAACAAGGCGTGGTTCTATCTCGGCCGGGCAATCGTTCTCGACCAGGAGGGTGGGGAGCCCGAGTTGCTGATGGCCGCATAACCTGTCGC
>NZ_JAGMXV010000049.1 GCF_018006725.1 Rhizorhabdus sp. | reverse complement strand
GCGTGCGCATCCGGTCGAGCCGTGCCGGGGCCAACCGTTCGGGATGGGCGAAGATCGCGGCGGCGGAAAAGGCGACGGCGGCTGGACTCGGGTCGAGCAGATAGGCGCGCATCGCCGGCGGCACGGGGACCGGCTTCTCGGTTACCCCGTTGATCGAGAAGGCCGCGCTGTCGACCAGTATGAGGCGATCGACCCGCTTCGGATGGGCTGCCGCGAAGTTCCAGGCGACGAGGCCGCCGAAGCTGTTGCCCGCGACAGTGGCGTGTTGGACGCGAAGCGCGTGGAGCAGCAGGCCGAGCTGGCGGACGCGGGTCGTCGTGTCGTAGCGCTGGCGCGGATCGGCGCTGCTCTGCCCATGGCCGGCCAGGTCGAAGCGGATAACGCGATGGTCGCGCGCGAGGTCGGCCGCCCAGGCGTCCCAGCTGTCGAGGCTGAAGGTGAAGCCGTGGATCAGGACGATCGCTGGCGCGTCGCGCGGCCCTTCGTCGCGCAGGCGGAAGCGTACGCCGTCGACGGTCAGGAAGCGATCGGGCGCGGCCGGCGCGACCACCGCGCTGTCGGCAGCATGGCCAGGATGCGCGGCGCCCGCACCCGCCAGACAGGCGGCCGCCAATGCTGCAACGACAAGATGATGGCGTGCCATCAAGACGATCCTGCTCCCTGTACGCGGATATGATCCGCTCTCATGCCCAAAGAATAAGAGGGAGGTGGGCGCTGTCGATGACGCTTCGGATCAACTTTTATGGGACAATTTCGCTCAAGCGAGATGCGTCGCGATAGTCTCCGGGGGCCATGCCGTTCCACTGGCGAAAGGCGCGGGCGAAGCTTCTTCCATCCGAAAAGCCCAGGCTTTCCGCGACGTCGGCGATGCTGAGGCCTTCGGCGAGCGCGGCGCGGGCTTGCCGGTTGAGAAAGGCTGCGCGCACGTCGCGGAAGGCGGTCCCGCTTTCGCCGAGCCTGCGCCGGAGGGTGGCGACGCTGACCCCCAACGCGGTGGCGACCTCGCCTTGCTCGAACCGCCCGGCCGCGAGTTCGCGTTCGACCCGCGCAACGATGCCGAGCCCGTCTGGCGCCATGATGTCGAGCCGGTCGAGCATGTCGGCGACACCGCCATAGATGGTCCGCGCGGACAGGACCGGGCTGCCCGCCGTCGCCGCCGGCAGCGCGCCCGTGGCGCTATCATAGTCGAGGCCGAACACGCCGGCGACCGGCCGGATCGTCACCCCGAGGAAGCCGAGATGCCCGCGCTCGCCCGAGGGTCCTCTGGTACGGACCGACCGCAGCCTGACCGACGCGCCCGGCGGCGCCAGCGAGGCGATCAGGACATGGACATAGACCAGCAGGCATTCGAGCGAGAGGATGACGAAGGCGTCGTCCGGATCGAGCGCATAGGGAAAATCGGCATCGTCGATGATGTAGCTGATTCCACCGCCGCGCCGATGGACCTGATTATAGCGGTGGCCGTGGATGATGTTGTAGCTGCTCGCCAGCACCTCCATCACCTCGCCTATCGTCTCGCAGCTTCGTAGCCGCGACTGCACGAGTTCCGACGTGCCGACCATTAGCGGGCGGAGCGAGACATGGCAGCTTTCGTCGCCGCCCTGCAGCGCCATCTGCTCGCAGATCCGGAAATAGTCCGACAATCGCAGAGCGGTCGCCGGTTGGGCGTCGAACAGGTTGGCTGGCAAGGCCGCCCGTCGCAGGATGGTCACCGGCGAGAGACCACTCGCCTCCATCATTGACAGCAGCGGACGCACCGACCCGACCGACAGCGCAGGGGCCGACGGGGTGGCATCCGTGCAAAAGGGGGCGCTGTCCTTCACCAGCACAGCATTGTCGCGCCGACCGGTCGGGATCAAGGGCGGGACATTGCGAATGTCGGCGCAGCGAATGTCATGGCCCGAATGTCACTGGCCCAGCGCCGCCTGCAACGCCTGCGCGAGCGAATTGGGCGAAAAGGGCTTGCGTAGCACGATCGCGCGATCACCCAGCACGGCCTCGATCGCATCGGACTTGGCGAACCCGGTGGCGAAGACGATCCGGATCTTGGGATGCAGCCGCAGCGCTGCCTCTGCGACCTCTGCGCCGTTCATGTCGGGCATTGCGAAATCGAGCAGGAGCGCCGTCGGTGTGTCGCGCTCGATCAATTGCAGCGCGGCGCGGCCATTGTCGGCGACGGTCACCTTGCAGCCGAGATCGGCCAGCATGTCGGCGACCACCTCGCGGACGATGGGCTCATCGTCGACGACGAGCACGCGCAACCCCTCCAGGGCCTGCCGATCGGGCAGCGATGCGGCTCGGTCCTCGCTGATGGCCGGCGCTGTCTCGGACGTCTGGCGCAAAAGGACGGTAACGGTGGTGCCACGTTCCGGCGCAGAATCGATCGTCACCGTCCCCCCGCTCTGGGTCGCCATGCCGAACACCATGCTGAGGCCCAGGCCCGAGCCCTTACCGATGGCCTTGGTGGTGAAGAAGGGTTCGAAGGCGCGCGACAGGGTTTCCCCGTCCATGCCGGAACCGGTATCGGCCACGCTGATCGCCGCATAGTCGCCGTCGGCTATGTCGTCCCGTCCGGAAATGGCGACACTTTCGACGGCTATCGTCAGGCGCCCACCATCGGGCATCGCATCGCGCGCGTTCAGGGCGAGATTGAGCAGCGCGAGTTCGAGCTGGACCGCATCGGTCAGCACCGCTTCGGGCGCATTTTCGATCTTGAACTCGAGGGTGATGGCGGGTTCGATCGTACGCGCCAGCAGTTCCTTGAGTCCGGTCAGCATCTCCTCCAGCCGCACCGGCCGAAGCTCGATCCGCTGGATGCGCGAAAAGGACAGAAGCTGGCTGGTCAACCGCCGGCCGCGTTCGAGCGCGGCGAGCGCCGAACCGCTGAGCCGTTGCAGACGCTCGTCGCCCCGCGACCTTGCGCTGATCAGGTCGAGGCTGCCGCCGATGATCTGCAGCAGATTGTTGAAATCATGCGCGATGCCGCCGGTCAGCTGGCCCATCGCCTCCATCTTGCGCGACTGGACGAGTGCGGCTTCGGCCTTTTCGCGCTGCACGATCTCCTCGCGCAACGCGGCGTTGGCGGCGCGCAGCTTCGCCGGCGAGGGGAGGGCCACGGCCTTGGGCAGCAGCGGCCATAGCAGGATCGCCGTCAGCACCGATGCGGCGGCAGTCACCGCCTTGACCACCGCCTCCAACTCATAGGCGCCATTCCAGAGGTTCCAGAGCGCGACCAGATGGGTCAGCCCGCAGGCGGTAATGAACAGCGCGAACAGCCAGAAGATTCCGCCGAAGGCGACGTCGCGGCGGCGGCGAACGAAGATGACGAGCGCCACGGGGATCGAGAAATAGGCGAGGGCGATCAGAACGTCGGATATGGCCATCGTCCAGACCAGCCAGGGATCCCAGAGGAGGCAATAGCCATGTGGCGCGTAACGGCCGCTGGCCAGTTCACGGAACATCTCGAACATCGCGGTGGCACCCCTGCAGCACGCCTCATTGCAGGGTAAACTATGGATCACGCCATCCAAAGCGAAACAATGGGATGAGCCCTGCGCTATGTTGCAGGACTGACATTTCCCGTCAGAAAGCAGCGCTAAGAGCCGGATCGGGATTCGGCATGGGAGCAGATTTTTGAACATGGTTCGGTTGGGGTCTGGCGGTCTGGCGGCTTTGGGGCTGATGCTGGTGGCGGTGGACGCCGCCCCGGCGCAGCAACCGGCGTCTTCCGGCGCGGAAAATCGCTCGGTCGAGGCGGGTGACGAGGCCGATTATGAGGACAACAACCCGATCCTGGTGACCGGCCAGCGCCAGCGCGGCGCGGTGACGGGGGACATCCCCCCGATCCAGCAGTTGAACGGCGGCGACGTCCGCGCGCTGGGCGTCAATTCGATCGCCGAACTGCTTGACGAACTGGCGCCCCAGACCCGCAGCGGGCAGGGGCGGGGCGGCGAGGCGCCGGTGACGCTGCTCAACGGTCGCCGGATTTCCGGCTTCCGCGAGATACGCGACATTCCGACCGAAGCGATCGAGCGGGTCGACATCCTGCCCGAGGAGGTCGCGCTCAAATATGGCTATAGCGCCAACCAGCGCGTGGTGAACATCGTGCTGCGGCGCCGTTTTCGTGCGGTGACGGTGGAAGCGGAGGGCGGGCTGTCCACGCGCGGCGGCGCGGGCACCGGCGAGGCCGAGGTCAATCTGTTCCACATCCGCCGCGACCAACGGCTCAACGTCAACATCGAATATGAGCAGAGCGCCGCGATCACCGAGGCGGAGCGTAACCTGGTCTCGCGCAGCGGCCGCAGCTTCGATGCGGTCGGCAATGTCGAGGCTGCGACGCGTGGGTCCGAGATCGATCCGGCGCTCGGCATCCTCGCCGGGCAGCCCGTCACCGTGGCGGGCGTTCCGGCGAATGCGGCTTCGGGGGCGCCGGCGCTGTCCGATTTCGTGGCCGGCGCCAACCGCCCGAACAGCAGCGACGTCGGCCGTTTCCGCACGATCCGCCCGCGCACCCGCACGCTCGACGTCAACAGCGTCTATTCGCGGACGATCCTCGACAATGTCGCGGCCACGCTCAACGCCAATCTCAACGTCTCGGACAGCGACAGCCTGCGCGGCCTGCCCGGCTCGGCCCTGCAGCTGCCGGCCTCCAATCCCTTCTCGCCCTTCGGCACCGACGTCTCGCTGCTGCGCTATCTCGGCGATGACCCGCTGACCCAGGCCAGCTCGGGCTGGACCGGCCATCTCGGCTTCTCGCTCGACAAGGATGTGGCGAAGTGGAAGCTGTCGCTGACCGGCAATTACGACCATGTCGTCAGCCGCACGCAGACTTGGCGCGGCTATGACCTGTCCAACCTGCAGGGCGCGATTTTGGCAGGCAATGCCTCGGTCAATCCCTTCGGGCCGATCAGTGGGGGCTATCTCGACAGCCGCATCGTCGACCGGGCGCGTTCGACCTCCGACAGCGGCGACATCCAGCTGGTGGCGAACGGCCCGCTGCTCGATCTGCCTGCCGGGCCGCTGAACGCCAGCTTCAAGGGCGGGTTCAGCGCGCTAGGCCTCGACAGCCGCTCGACCCGGTCGGGCCTCGTCAGCGCGGCGGACCTGTCGCGCACCGACGTCAACGGCCGGGTCAGCTTCGATCTGCCGCTGACCAGCCGGCGCAACGACGTCCTTCCGGCGATCGGCGACCTGTCGATCAACGTCAACGCGGCGGTCGACCGCTATTCCGACTTCGGGGCGCTCGGCGCCTATGGCTATGGCACGACGTGGAAGCCGCGCGACGGGATCAGCCTGATCTTCTCGATGACCCATGATCGCAGTGCGCCGTCGGTGCAGCAGCTGGGCAACCCCCAGGTCCTGACGCCCGACGTGCGAACCTATGACTATCTGCGCGGCGTGACCGTCGACATCGCCCAGCTGGGCGGCGGCAATCCCGACCTGCTCGCCGATCGCCGCCGCGTGATGAAGCTCGGCCTCACGCTCAAGCCGTTCAGGGAGGACGTCACCCTCTCGGCCGACTATGTTCACAGCCGCATCCGCAATGCGATCGCGGGCTTCCCAGAGCCGACGCCCGCCATCGCTGCCGCCTTCGCCGATCGCTTCATCCGCGACGAGGATGGCGATCTGATCCGGATCGACGCGCGCGCGGTCAATTTCGACCGCCAGGAGCAGAGCCAGTTGCGCTGGGGGATGACCTTCACCAAGCGGTTAAAGACCGCCCAGTCGGTGATCGACGCGATGCGATCGGGCGCGATGGCACGCCGCTTCGCCGAGCGGCGGGCAGCGGCGGCCCAGCGCGGCGAGGCGGATGCCGGCCGGCCGGGCGATGGCGCAGATCCCGCCGCCCGCCCGCGTCCGGAAGGGCAGGCCCAACCCGGCAACGCCCAGCCCGGCGGCACGCCCGGCGAAGGCCCCGGCTTTCGCGGTCGCGGCGGCGGGCAGGGCGGGCGGCTCCAATTTTCGGTCTTTCACACCTGGCACTTCAAGGACGAAATCCTCATCCGCCGGGGTCTGCCGGTGCTCGACCTGCTCGATGGCGATGCGATCGGTGCGACCGGCGGCACGCCGCGCCACGAACTGGAGGCGCAGTTCACCTATTCCAACAACGGCCTTGGCCTGCGCCTGACCGGCAACTGGCAGGAGGAGACAACGGTCAATGCCGGCCCCGCCTCGCCCACGGGCGATCTGCGCTTCGGATCGCTCGCGAAGGTGAATGCCCGGCTGTTCGTCAACCTCGCCCAGATTCCGACGCTCGCCAATGCCGACTGGGCGCAAGGCGCGCGCATCTCGCTGCGCATCGACAATCTGTTCGACACGCTGCCGCGCGTGCGCGACGCGACCGGCGCCACGCCGCTTCGCTATCAGGGCAGTTTCCTCGATCCGGTCGGCCGCGCGATCCGGATCGAGTTTCGCAAGGCCTTCTTCTGACCGTCAGGCCCGGATCAGCCGTCCCGGCCGGGCGCCGCTGGGCTCGCCGTCGCGGCTGACCACCTCGCCCCGGACGATGGTCGCGCGATAGCCGTCGGCGCGCTGGATCAGTCGCCGCCCGCCGCCCGGAAGGTCGTAGCGCAGCTCGGGCTCGCGCAGCGCCAGCGCGTCGAGGTCGATCAGGTTGATGTCGGCGCGCAGGCCGGGCCTGAGCAGCCCGCGATCGTCGAAACCCGCGATCGACGCCGTGGCGGAGGTCATCCGCCGCACGATGTCGGCGAGCGGCTTGCGCCCCTGCGGCCTGTCGCGCACCCAGTGCGTCAGCGCGAAGGTCGAATAGCTGGCGTCGCAGATCGTGCCGACATGCGCGCCGCCATCGCCCAGGCCCAGCACGACGTCGGGATGGTCGAGCATGGCGCCGACCGCATCGAGCCTGCCATCGGCGAAATTGGCCATGGCGAGGTAGAGCTTCCCGCCGCTCCCGCCCTCGGTCATCAGGTCATAGGCTAGCGCCTCCGGGCTTATCCCGCGGCTGGCCGCCATGCCCGCGATGCTGCGCTCGGGCGGCTGCTCATAATCGGGCCGCTCGCCGAGGACGAACATCGTGTCGAACTGGCGTACCATCCGGCCCAGCACCAGCGCGGGATCGGGATCGACCGGCTCGGCCAGGATCGCGGCGCGGACTGCCGGGTCGCGCAGCCGTGCCAGCCGCTCTGCCAGCGGCAGCGCCGACAGCTGCTTATAGGTCGCGGTCGTGTAGAAGGGATTGAGCGTCAGTTCGAAGCCCAGCAGCATCCCGATCGCGCGCGGCATCAGCTGTGCCTTGACCACGGCGCCCCCGGCATTGGCGGCGCTCAGCTGTTCGAGCAGGCCGGGCCAGGCATAGGGACCGCTGTTGCTGCACCCCATCGAGAAGGTCAGCGGACGCTGCGCCTCGCGCGCAATCTCGGCGAGCGCGGCGATCGAGCGGTCGGGCAGGTGGACGTCCTCGACGATCTGGAACAGGCCCTTGCCCTTCTCCCGCAGCACCCGCGCCAGCGCCAGCATCTCCGCGTCCGCCGCGCCATAGGTCGGGATCGCCTGTCCGTCGCTCGACCGGTGGAAGAAGGTGCGCGACGTGGCGATGCCGAGCGCACCCGCGTCGAGCGCCTCGCCCAACAGGTGCGCCATCTCCGCCAGATCTTCGGCGGTCGCCGCCTCGCGGGCGGCCCCGCGCTCGCCCATCACATGGACGCGCAGCGCGGCATGCGGGACATAGGCGGCGACGTCCATGTCGTAGCGCCGCGACGCGATCACATCGAGATAGTCGGTGAAGCTGGTCCAGGTCCACGGCAGCCCCTCGGCCAGCACCGGATAGGGAATGTCCTCGACCCCCTCCATCAGCCGGATCAGCAAGTCGCGCCGCTCGGGCAGGCAGGGCGCGAAGCCGACTCCGCAATTGCCGATCACCGCCGTCGTGACGCCATGATAGCAGGATGGCGTCAGCCGCTCCTCCCAGGTCACCTGCCCGTCATAATGGGTGTGGAGATCGACGAAGCCCGGCGTGACGATCAGGCCCGACGCATCGATGTCCTGCGCGGCCGCGGGCAGATCGTCGCCGATCGCCGCGATCAGCCCCTCCCTTATGCCGATATCGCCCCGATAGGGCTCGGCCCCGCTGCCGTCGACGATCAGCCCGTTCCGGATTGTCAGGTCGAATTCGGTCATGCCGCGTTCTCCGCCTCGAGCAGCCGCCCGGTCGGCTGCGTGCCCTTGATCGTGGTGCGGTGGACGATCCGTATCTGGTCGACCGGATGGCCGAGCGCGGCGTGGAGCATGGAGCGGTTGTCCCACAGCACCATGTCGCCGTCCTGCCAGTCATGGATATAATGGAAGGCGGGCTGGACCATATGATCGATCAGCCGCTGGATCAGCGCATCGCTGCGTGGGCGGTCCATCCCCAGGATGCGGTCGATGTTCAGCGTGCTGAGCGACAGAAGCCTGCGGCCGGTCTCGGGATGCGCCCAGGCCAGCGGCACGGCGACCGGGGGAAAGTGCGGATAGCTGTCGTTGCGCGGGCTGATCCGCCGGCCGCCGGGAGCGTTGAAGCGCATCTCCTCCAGCCCCGCGCGGAACAGATAGACCGCCTCCAGCCCCTCGATCTCCGCCTTGGTCGCGTCGTCCAGCGCATCATAGGCGGCGGCGAGGTCGAGCCAGCCGGTCTGCCCGCCATCGCGCGTCCGCTGCACCATGCGCAGCACCGCCCCGGCATTGGGCGTGGTGACGAAGGCGCCGTCGCTATGCCACGGAATCCGCCCATGGATTGCCACCCCGTCATGCTCATAGACGGGACCGGACGGCCCGTCCTTGTTGGTCAGCAGGATCAGCTCCGGATTGTCGGGATGGCGGAATTTCGGAATGACATGCGGCTCGAGCGTGCCGACGCAGCGGCTGAGCCGCAGTTGCGCCTCGGGCGACGTTCCCGGCCCCCGCACGAGCAGCATGCCATGGTCCAACCACGCCCGCCGCACCGCGGCCGCCGTGGCGGCGGTCACGTCGCGATCGAGATCCAGCCCGACAAGCTCCCGCCCAATCGGACCGTCCAGCGGCCGAAGCTCGAATCCCATGCTGCGCATCCTCTCCTCGGCAGTCGGGGAGAGGATAGGCGCAGCGGTGGGGGAGCGCATGGTTCAAATGGAGTAGAGGACAGATGCTAATCGGGCTCCTGCGGGATGCGCTGTGCTGCGTCGCCGTTCGCCGGAACCGTGCCGACCGAAGTGGTACTGAAGATGGACCGGCTTCATGCCGGCCTATTTGCTCGGTCTGGATTAAACCGATTCGCAGCAAGATAAACAGAAAGACCCACACAAACAAATGTTCGGCTGGGCGTAATGCGCGCCGCCGAAGGAGATCGCTTTGCCTATGTCGAAGGAACATACCGTTCGAACTGTTCGGATCATCCGGCACAACGTGAACTGGTCAGCAATTGTTGCATGGTTTTGCGCTGTCACGCTCGTAGTGATTACGCATTGGTTAACATAACGTTGCATGAATTGAGTGATTGTGAAGTTGCTATATCGCATTGGGATTGTTTTAGAATTTCACTGAAATGTTGATTGTCATATTTGCATTTATACAAATTTTTCAAATTTCGTGACTGTATTGCAGTGAACCAAATCTCGGAGTGCCTTGGAAAAGTCGCCCGCATTTGGTGTAACCAGCTCATCGGCTCTGCCATTGACAGCGGTCTCTAGGACTATCTCGTCATTCGGGTTTGACAACTGCGGCCGCAACTGAAAGCTCGCCTCCACCGCTTCGCATACGCGCAGAGCGGCCAGAAAAAGGTCGATGTCACGCAATCCTAATCCAAAGCTGCGGCGGGCCGTGGGACCCTGGTCACCATCGACTTGCGTATTGGGCGTCATTGACGTATAGGATCGTGGTGAAAATCCGGCCGATCACCGTTGTCGAGACGCAGGTTTTTGCACGCTCCGCCGAGAGGATCTGGAGCGAGGAAGAACGAGCCGAGCTGGTCGATTTTGTCGCTCATAACCCTGAAGCGGGCGACGTGATCCCCGGCACGGGCGGAGTCAGGAAGCTACGTTGGGCGCGCTCGGGAAGCGGCAAACGGGGCGGAGCGCGGGTAGTCTATTTCTACTACCGCCCCGATTGTCCGCTCTACCTGCTACTGGCTTACGCCAAGGCGCAGGCGACGGACCTGAGCGCGGACGAGAAAAAGGCGGTGGCCGCCTTCGCGGCGACGATCAAGGCCCCGAAAGACGCTGGGGTGGATTGAATGTGAGGAGCATGGCGATGTCGGACTTTGGCAAGGACCTGATCGCGGCGATGGAAGAGGCCGCCGCGCACGCTCAGGGTAAGGGTACGGTGGCGCGCGTCCACACCATCGAGGTTCCCGACGTGCGCGCGATCCGCGAAAAGCTGGGCCTGTCGCAGCAGGCCTTCGCGAGCGCCTATCGGATCCCGCTCGCTACCCTCAAGGGCTGGGAACAGGGCCGCCGCCACCCCGATGCCACCGCCAGCGCCTACCTTTCGGTCATCGCCCAGCTGCCGGGAGAGGCCCGCGAGGCACTGCGCGCCGCCTGATCGTTCGGGATCATGCGTTTTCGATGTCGGCTGCGGTGTCAACGTCATTCGGCGTATTTCCGTAGCTCAGGACGGCGCCCCCAACTTCCCCCTTAAGCCCTGATCTTGTCGAGCGACCCCGCCGGCGGGAGCAACAGGTCCAGCGTGTAGCGCTCCGCCTTCCAGCCATCGTTTGTCCGGCGGAAGTCGAAATAATAGCGGCCCAGCACATTCAGCGAGCTGCCGTCCTTGCCCAGGCCCTTGGCGTCGACATAGGCGCGCATCGAGGCGCGGTCGGCGGTGTAGGCGGTGACGGCGAAGTTCGAGAGATAATGGCCGTGGTGCGACATCGAGGCGAAGACGCTTTCGAACAGCGCGCGGATGCCGGCATGGCCATGATGCTCGATCAGGCCGATGCGGGTCAGGTCGAACACGGCGTCCTCGGTGAACACCGCGCATATGCCGTCGATATCGTGCATGGAGTCGACGGCATGGGCATAGGCGATCATCTGGTCCTGCATCGCCAGGCGGTCTTCGATTGGGCAGTTGATGGGCATGCTGGTCTGCTCCTGTCGGTCAGGCGGGGAAGGCCGGGCGGATGGGATCGGTGACGCCGTCCCAGTCCTTCGCCGCCTCGGCGATGCGCGCGAAGAATTCGCCCTCCAGCGGGTGTTCCTCGACCAGTTCGATCATGCAGCCGATCGTCGGGCTGGTGTCGATATAGCAGAAGCGCACCTCGCCGAAGAGGCCGTCCAGCGCACTCTCGGCGCCCGCCGCGAGGTAACGCGCGCGGGTCGCGTCATAGTCGCTGGTGTAGATGCAGAAATGGTGGAAGCCCTGCTGCCCTTTGGCGATCAGGTCGCGATAGGCCGACGGGCCGTCCGAATGCTGCTGGATCAGCTCGATCTGGACCCCGCCCGACTGGGCGATGGCGACCGAGAAATCGAGCCCGCTGCTGCGCTGGCCGCGATAGTCGAACTCGGTCAGGACGATGTTCGGCACGACGAAGAAGGGGCCGATGCCGGTCGTCTTGATCCAGGCATCGATCGCCGCGTCGAGATCCTCGACGATGAAGGCGGCCTGCATGAGGTGGGGGCCGGGCACACCCGGAGTCACCGAAACCGACATGTCACTCTCCTGATCTCTTGTGCGGACGCGACTCCGGCAGGACCGCGTCTTTGTCAGCCAGCGTGGACCATGCCGTAGCAGCCGTGATCTGACCTTATTGCCAGTACCAAGCAGTGGCAGCATCCCGCACCTTCCGCCGAATATCCGCGACGGCGGAGCAGGAGAGAGAAATGAGCCTGGACGAGAGGCTGGACGGGCGCGACCCGTCGGTTTTGCGCGGCGACCCGATCAGCGGCGACCGCTATTATTCCCCCGAGTTCGCGGCCAAGGAATGGGACCGGCTGTGGAAACGGATCTGGCACGTCGCCGGCCGCACCGCCGAACTTCCGGAGCCGGGCGACTTCGTCGTCCATAATTTCCTGAAGGAATCGGTGATCTGCATCCGCCAGGACGACGGATCGGTCCGGGCCTTCTATAACAGCTGCCGGCATCGCGGCATGCGGATGGTGCGGCAGAGCTCGTCGGTCGAGGCGATCACCTGCCCCTATCATGGCTGGCGCTGGGGCATCGACGGCGTGCTCCAGCAGGCGCAGGATGCGCATGACTTCCCCCAGGGTGATCCGTGCGGCAAGCTCGCGCTGCGCGAACTGCGTTGCGACACATGGGGCGGCTTCGTCTGGTACACGATGGATCCGGAAGCGCCCGACCTGCTCGATTATCTCGATCCGATGCCCGAGCTTTACAAAAATTACCCGATGGACACGGCGGTCCGCGTCGCCTGGTACCGGATAGCGCTCAACGCCAACTGGAAGTTCGTCACCGACAATTTCTCGGAAAGCTACCACACCCGCACCGCCCACCCGCAGGTGCCGCCGTGGATCGACCAGGACGTCGACACCGCCCGGCACGAGATGTGGCCGCGCGGCCATGGCCGCACCGTGCAGCCGATGCGCCCCTCGCTCAGCGATCGCTTGCCCGAAGGCGTGCCGCATCCGTTCGAGATGATCCTGCGCCAGTGGGACATCGATCCGGCGCGCTATGCCTCTTATGAGGAGATGGCGATGCAGGGCTGGCTCGACCTGAAGGCCGCCAAGAAGCGGCTGTGGCGCGAGCGCGGCTATGTCCATTATGAGCATATGGACGACGAAGAGATTACCGACAGTCCGCACACGGTGATCTTTCCGAACGTCACGATCAGCTTCCTGCCCGACAATCTGATCTTCTTCCGCAGCGAGCCGCATCCCGACGATCCGGAGAAATGCTGGTTCGACCTGTGGTGCATGGCCTTCCCGGTCGAGGGGCAGTCAGAGGTGGAATCGATCATGGCCGGCACGCGTCCGCTGCGCGAAGTCGAGCAGTGCGAGCATCGCGACTTCGACGGTGGTCGCGGCATCCCCGAACTGGCCGGTCAGATTGTCTATCAGGACATGGAACTGGCCGAGGACATGCAGGCGGGGATGCATTCGCTCGGCTATCAGGACGCCTATCTGCCGGCGCAGGAAACCCGTGTGCGCTTTTTCCATGAAGTGTTGAACGACTGGCTCGAAGGCCGGCGCTGACCCCGACGCAGGAGAGACAGACCATGCCCTATACCGGCCCGCTCGAAGACCGGATCCTGATCCGCGAGCTGATGGAGACCTATGCCCATGCGGTGATGACCAAGGATGCCGAGCTTTGGGCGACCGCCTGGGCCGACGACGCCTATTGGGCGCTGCCCGAATTCCCCGATCTCGGCGGCTTTTCGGGCAAGGAGACGATCGTCTCGGCCTGGGTCGAATCGATGAAGGCGTATGGCCTCGACGGTTGCACCAAGCCGATGGTCTATATCGCCACGCCGGGCAGCATCGAGGTGGACGGCGATAGCGCGAAGGCGGTCTGCTACACCTCGGAGATCTTCGAGGAGCCGGGGACGGGCGATCTCAAGCGCGTGCGCGGGCGCTATGACGACGTGCTGGCGAAGATCGACGGACGCTGGCTGTTCACCCGGCGCGAATATCGCATCTTCTACATGGAGTGAGACTGGGCGGGCGACGTCCCCCGCCCGACCTCAGCGCGCGGGGAGGATCGTCGCGCGACACTCTCCGAAGCCAATCGACGCAAAGCCCGGCGCCGAGGCGGTGGCGCGCAGGATGATCTCGTCGCCGTCCTGGAGGAAGCTGCGCTCCTCGCCGCTCTCCAGTCGGATCGGCTGCGTACCGCCGCGCGAAATCTCCATCAGGCTGCCGAAGCCGTCCTCGCTCGGGGCGGAGATGGTGCCGGTGCCGAGCAGGTCGCCGGGGCGCAGGTCGCAGCCGTTGGACGCATGGTGCGTCACGATCTGCGCCACGGTCCAGTACATGTTCGACGCCGGACCCCGGCTCAGCCGGTGCGGGGCGAGGCCCTGCGCGCGCATCTGCGCCGTGGTCAGGTAAGCGTGGAGTTCGACGCCCAGCGCACCGCTCGCCTGATCGGCCTCGTCCCACAGATAGGGCAGGGGCCGGGGATCGCCCTCGGGGCGGGGCGGCTGGGCGGTGCGGAAGGGCGCCAGCGCCTCGGGCGTGATCACCCAGGGCGACACGCTCGTGTGGAAATTCTTGGCGAGAAAGGGCCCGAGCGGCTGATATTCCCACGCCTGGAAGTCGCGCGCGGACCAGTCGTTGAGCAGGCAGAAACCGGCGATATGGCCGGGCGCTTCGGCGATGGGGATGGCCTCGCCGAGGTCGTTGCCCCGCCCGATCCACACGCCCAGCTCCAGCTCATAATCGAGCCGTGCGGAGGGGGCATAGACCGGCGTTTCGGTTTCAGGCGGCTTGCGCTGACCCTTCGGCCGGACGACGGGCACGCCCGACGGCCGCACCGACGAGGCGCGCCCATGATAGCCGATCGGGACATGCTTGTAGTTGGGAAGCAGCGGACTGTCGGGCCTGAACTGCTTGCCGATGTTCATCGCGTGGTGAATGCCGACATAGAAGTCGGTGTAATCGCCGATGGTCGCGGGCAGGTGCAGCGTGACGTCGGCCTGCGCATGGATATGCGGCGCAAGCGCAGCCCGGTGGCTCTCGACCGACAGCAGCTCCGACAGCTTCGCGCGCAGCGCCCGGCGACGTTCGGGCGCCATCGCGAACAGCGCGTTCAGCGTCGGGCCGTGCAGCTCGACGGGCAGCAGCCCGGAAATGGCCTGGAGGTCGAGCAGGCTATCCCCGATCGCCACGGCCGGGCGGCGTTCGCCGTTGCCGATCGAGAAGATGCCATAGGGCAGGTTCTGCACCGGAAAGTCGGGATGGCCGTCGGCGCCGGGCACCCAGCTCGTCAGCGCAGGATCATGGGTCGCGTCGATGCTCATCGCGGCAGCTCCGCCTTGGCGAAGCCCGACCAGCAATCGTCATAATCCAGCTGCATCAGCGGTGTCTCCAAGGCAAAGCGGGTGGGGCGGATCACCGAGCGGCTTTCGAACATGAAGGCCATGGTGTTCTCGATCTTGTGGGGGGCGAGGCGGGCGTTGGTCGCCGCTTCATGGCTCGCCCGGTCGGGGCCGTGGCCTGCCATGCGGTTGTGCAGCGATCCGCCGCCGGGCAGGAAGTCGCCGGCCTTGGCATCATAGGCGCCGGTGATCAGCCCCATATATTCGCTCATCACATTGCGGTGGAACCACGGGGGGCGGAACGTGTCCTCCGCCACCATCCAGCGCGGCGGGAAGATCACGAAGTCGCAATTGGCGGTGCCGGGCGTGTCGCTGGGCGAGGTCAGCACGGTGAAGATCGACGGATCGGGATGGTCGAAACTGATCGTGCCGATCGTGTTGAAGCGGCGCAGATCATAGCGGTAGGGCGCCAGATTGCCGTGCCAGGCGACGACGTCGAACGGGCTGTGGTCGAGCGTGGAAGACCACAGCCGGCCCTCATATTTCTGGATCAGCTCGCAGGGCGCGTCGATGTCCTCGAACCGGGCGACCGGCGTCTCGAAGTCGCGCACATTGGCGAGGCCGTTGGCGCCGATCGGGCCCAGGTCGGGCAGGCGGAAGGGCGCGCCGTGATTCTCGCAGACATAACCGCGCGCCTCCCCGTCCGGCACCTCGACGCGAAAGCGAACCCCGCGCGGGATCAGCCCGATCTGCAGAGGTTCGACATCGAGGGAGCCCATTTCGGTGACGATGTGCAGCGCGCCCGCCTGCGGCACGATCAGCAATTCACCATCGGCGTCGAAGAAGGCGCGGTCGACCATCGACCGGTTGGCGGCATAAAGATGGATGCCGATCCCCTCATTGCCGCCCAGCGTGACGAGCCCGTCGACGAAGTCGGTCGGCTCGACTGGGAGGGGGAGCGGATCCCAGCGCAGCCGGTTGGGATCGGCCGGTGCCTCTGCATAGGGCGCGGCGCAGAGGCGCGCCTTGCCCTCATGAGGCCGGAAGGGCGGGTGATTGGCGGCAGGCCGCATCCGGTAAAGCCAGCTGCGGCGGTTCTCCGATCGCGGCGCAGTGAAGGCGCTGCCGGACAATTGCTCGGCATAGAGGCCAAAGGCCGGGCGCTGCGGCGAATTGCGGCCGACCGGCAGGGCTCCCGCGACGGCTTCCGTCGCGAAATGATTGCCGAAGCCGGTCATATAGTGGTCGCTCATCGCGGTCCCCGATCGAACGGACGGTGGAAGGGCGCCGACGGGCTCAGTCGACCTTGAGCACGCCCCGGCGGATCTGGTCGCGCTCGATCGACTCGAACAGAGCCTTGAAATTGCCCTCGCCGAAGCCGTCATTGCCCTTGCGCTGGATGATCTCGAAGAAGATCGGGCCGACCATGTTCTCGGTGAAAATCTGGAGCAGGATGCCGCCGCCGGTCTCGGGCGCACCATCGATCAGGATGCCGCGCTTGCGCATTGCCTCGATGTCGTGGCCATGGCCGGGAAGGCGCTCGTCGATCCCCTCATAATAGGTGTCGGGGGTCGACTGGAAACGGATGCCGTTGGCGCGCAGCCGGTCGACCGTCGCGAAGATGTCGTCGGTCGCCAGCGCCAGATGCTGGATTCCCTCGCCTTTATATTCGCGCAGAAATTCCTCGATCTGGCTCTTGTCGTCCTGGCTCTCGTTGAGCGGAATGCGGATCTTGTTGTCGGGGGCGGTCATCGCGCGGCTCAGCAGCGCGGTCGCCTTCCCCTCGATGTCGAAATAGCGGATCTCGCGGAAATTGAAGACACGCTCGTAGAAGCCCGCCCAGTGGTTCATCCGCCCGCGCATGACATTGTGAGTCAGGTGGTCGAGCGTGTGAAGGCCGACCGAGCGCTGGTCGCGCGCCATGCCCTCGACCGGGCGGAAGTCGACGTCGTAGATTTCCTGGGCGCCATAGCGGTCGACCAGATAGAGATTCGATCCGCCGATCCCCTCGATCGCCGGGATGTTGAGCTCCATCGGCCCAACCGGTCCCTGAACCGGCGTCGCACCGCGCTTGACCGCCTTGTCGAACGCCTTGGTCGCGTCATGGACACGAAAGGCCATCGCATTGGCGGACGGGCCATGCGCCTCGCGGAACTCCGCCGCCTGGCCGCTCGCGTCCATGTTCAGGATGAAGTTGACGTCGCCCTGCTGGTAGCGGCGGACATTCTTCGACCGGTGATTGCCGAGATGCGTGAAGCCCATGGCTTCGAACAGCCCTGCCAGCGCCAGCGGATCGGGACCGGTGAACTCGACGAACTCGAAGCCGTCGAGGCCGAGCGGGTTGGCATGCGGTTTCAGCGACGGGTCGGTCATGGCGCTTCCTCGGAATATGGTAACAAACGAAACTAATAGGGATTTGAAGCGAGTCGTGTCAAATGTTACCAACGCGCATGGCCAGCGACCGCCTCGTGCTCGATCAGTTCTTTCCCTATCGCCTCTCGGTGACGACCAACGTCGTCAGCGATGTGATCGCCAAGGCCTATGAGGCGCTGTTCGACCTCTCGATCCCGGAATGGCGGGTGATCGCTGTCGTCGCCGAGCGCGACGGCGTGACCCAGCAGGGCATCTGTACCGCGACGCGGATGGACAAGGTGACGGTCAGCCGGGCGACGCTCGCGCTGGTCGATCGCGGACTGGTGACGCGCGCGCCGAACCGGGCTGACCGGCGGTCGCGCCTGCTGGCGCTGACCGATGCCGGGCGGTCGCTCTACGCGCAGGTCGCGCCCAAGGCGCTTCAGTTCGAGGAACAGATATTTTCCAGCTTCGACGCGCGCGAATTGGAGGATTTCATGCGGATGTTACGGGCGATCGAGGCCCGGGCGCTGGAACTCGGTGGCTGAGCCGCGTCAGGCCCGCGCGCGCTGCCGGTAGGCTTCGATCAGGGCGTCACTTGCCGAGACCATTGCCGCGCAGGGGCCCTGGCTGCCGAAGATATGATGCGCAGCCATGCCGCCTTCGATGATCAGCACCAGGCCATCGGCAAGGTCCTCGGGCCGGTCTGTGTCGAAGCGGCGGGTGATCTCGATGATCGTCGCCCGCATGTCGGCCTTGCAGCTTTCCAGCACCGCGCGGCCCGGATGACCGGGCTCGGGAATTTCGACCGCAGTGTTGCTCATCGGGCAGCCGCGAAAATCGGGGGAGGCGACCTTGGCCGCGAAATAACGCACGACCGCGCGAAGCTGATCGCCGGCATCCTTCCCAGCCGTCTCGATCACCTCGCACAGCGCCGCGCGCCCCTCGCGTCCGCTTTCCTCGAGACAGGCGGCGATCAGATCGTCCTTGGACGCGAAGGCGCGATAGAGGCTGGGTTTCGTCACCCCCGCCTTGCACACGATCTCGTCGACCCCGACCGCGCGAATTCCGCGATGATAGAACAGGTCGCGCGCTGCCTCGAACACGCGGGCGGCGGCGGTCTTCTTGGTCGGCGATCCGTCAGCGTCGCAGCAGACGGCCTTTTTCGTCACAGGCACAGGCAATCCCGTCTCGTTTGTGGCCGCTCATGTCGTCGCTGTGTCATGTAACAGTTCGGTACCTCTGTTTCAATGTCGCTGTTTTCGGCCCGGCTGCGTCAGCCCACTGCGTCCAGTATCTCCCGGATGCGCGCGGACAGCGCTTGATAGGTGAAGGGTTTGGCGATCATCTCGACCCCCGCGTCCAGCCGGCCGTTATGGACGATCGCATTGCGGGTATAGCCGCTGGTATAGAGAACTTTGAGGCCGGGCCTTATCGCCTGCGCGCGGCTCGCCAGTTCCTGCCCCGACATGTTCGGCATGACAACGTCGGTGAACAGCAGGTCGATCGGTTGGTCGGGCTGTTCGACCAGACTCAGCGCTGCCGCGCCATCGGGCGCCTCGATCACGCGATAGCCGAGTTCGCGCAGGATTTCCGCCGTGTAAGCGCGGACATCGTCGTCATCCTCCGCCACCAGGATGACCTCGTCCCGGCCACGCCCGCCAGGGAGCATTTCGCCCTCGCTTTCGGCTGGATCGATGTCGTGGAGGAGCCGCGGCAGATAGATCTTGATCGTCGTCCCCGATCCCTCCTCGGAGTAGATCTTCACATGGCCGCCGGACTGTTTCACGAAGCCATAGACCATCGACAGGCCCAGACCGGTCCCGCGCCCGACCTCCTTGGTCGTGAAGAAGGGCTCGAACACGCGGCCGAGGACTTCGCGCGACATGCCGACCCCGGTGTCCGAGACCGCGATCACCACATATTGGCCCGGCGCCACCTCCGCATGGGCGGCGCTATACTCTTCGTCGAGGCGGGCATTGGCGGTCTCGATGGTCAGGGCGCCGCCGCCCGGCATCGCATCGCGCGCGTTGACCGCCAGATTGATCAGGCAATTTTCGAGCTGGTTCGGATCGGCCTCGACCCGCCACAGGCCGGACGTGGTCACAACCTCGAGTGAGATCGTCTCGCCAAGCGCGCGGGTGAGCAGTTCCGACATGCCGGAAACCAGCCGGTCGACGTCGATCGGCTTGGGTGCGAGCGGCTGGCGGCGCGAGAAAGCGAGCAGGCGCTGCGTCAGCGAAGCCGCGCGGTCGGCGCCTTTCTGCGCGCTCTCGATCGCCCTGCGGATTCGCGCCTCGTCACCGCGATCCATTGCGCGCAGCATGATGTCGAGATTGCCGGTGATGATGGTCAGCAGATTGTTGAAGTCGTGCGCGACTCCGCCGGTCAGCTGGCCGACGGCCTCCATCTTCTGTGACTGGCGCAGCGCCTCCTCGGCCACTTCGCGCTCGGCCAGCGCCTCGGCGATACGCCGCTCGAGTGTTTCGTTGAGTTCCCGCAATTCCTCTTCTGCCCGTTTGCGCTCCGCGATCTCGCGCTGGCCGGCGTCGAACAGTCGGGCATTGTCCATAGCGATGGCGGCCTGCGCGGCGATGCCCACGATCAGCCGCTCATGCCGCTCGTTGAAGCGGTCCGGCTCGGCATGTCCGAAAAAGAGCCCCCCCAATATCTCCCCGGAGCGTGAGCGTACGGGGGCCGCGAGATAGGACCGCACGGGCATATGCCCTTCCGGCATGCCGCGATGGGGCGTATTTTTGCCGTAGCGTGGGTCCTGGGTGATGTCCCCGGACCGGATCACCCGCTCGCCCCGAAAGGTCGGCCCGAAAACGCCGGTCTGGCGGGGCATGGGAAAATGTTCGAACGCCGCGCGGTCGGCACCGGAAAGGCTGTAGAGCATGTAGCTGTCCGATCCGTCGTCCTTCACGATGTGGAAGAAGGCCCCGAACTGCGCACCGGTCACCTCGACGCCCGCATCCGTCACCATCTGCACGAGCCGGGGCAAGTCGAGTTCGGCCGCGATCGCGATGCCGCTGCGGTTGAGCGTGTCGAGGGTTCGGCTTTCCTCGAACAGCGCGGTTTCGGCACGATTACGTTCACTGACGTCATGGCCTTCGAGGAAGATGCCGGTGACGACGCCGTCCATGTCGCGGATCGGTTCGACGACGAAATCGAGCGCGTAGCTGAGGCCGCCTTCGAGCCGCGCCGGTACCGCGATTGCGCGATAGCGCTCTCCGGTCAGGAAGACGTTGCGGATGATCGTGCTGGAACCGAGCTCGGTGAACACCTCCTCGAATGGGCGCCCGAGATAGTCGCGATCGCCGAACATCCGGATATAGGTCTTGTTGACGAACTCGAAGGTGAATTCGGGGCCGTTGAGGATCGCGATGAAGCCCGGCGCATTTTCGAACAGGCGACGCAGCCGCAGCTCGCTCGCCCGGACCTGCTCGGCCACGGCCAGGCGCGCACGGGCGATCGACAGATTGGCGTTGACCCGGGCGATCAGCTCGCGTGCGGCAAAGGGCTTGGTCAGATAATCGTCCGCGCCGGCCTGGATTCCGTCGACCGTCGCTTCCTCGCCTGCCCGCGCCGACAGCATCAGCACGGGCGTGGCGCGAAGCTCGGGGTCCGCGCGTATCTCCCGTAGCAGGCCGAAACCGTCGAGGCGCGGCATCATGACATCGCTGATCACCAGATCGGGCTTGCGTGCACGCATCGCGGCGAGCGCGGCCTCGCCATCGGTCACGGTCTCGACCTGATAGCCGATCGGACGCAGCAGATGCGCGATATGGTCGCGCATGTCGGCATTGTCGTCTGCGACCAGAATATAGGCGAGCGCGTCGACGGCCACGGATGGCGGCGATGTCGTATCGCCGAGGGGCGCCGGCGACGATGGCCAGCGCAGACCTTCCTCGACAAAGGCTTCCGCCATGGTCGAAGAGGGGCGAGCCGCCGGCGTTTCCGTGACCTGCTCACGCGGCAGGTGGGCCGAGCCGGTGGGCAATGTCACGGTGAAGCGCGTTCCCCGGCCGAGTTCGCTTTCGACGGCGATCATGCCCCCGTGCAACCCGACCAGCTCCTTGACCAGGGCGAGCCCGATCCCAGTGCCTTCCTGCGTCCGCCCCGGCTGGCCTTCGATGCGGTGGAAGCGGTCGAACAGGCGCGGAATTTCGTCGGCTGCTATGCCCACGCCGCTGTCTGCGACGACCACCACCGCCATGTCGCCTTCACTGCGAATCTCGACCGAGATGCGGCCGGCGAGCGTGTATTTGAACGCGTTGGACAGCAGGTTGAGGACGATCTTTTCCCACATCGACCGGTCGACATAGACCGGCTGCGGCAGTGGGCTGGTGCGCAATTCGAGCGTCAGTCCAGCCTGCTCGCAGGCCGAGCGGAAATTGCTGGCCAGGTCGGCGGTAACGCTGGCGAGGTCGGTCGGCTCGAAGCGACCTTCGGTACGGCCCACCTCGATCCGGGCGAAGTCGAGCAGCGTATTGACCAGCCGGAGCAGGCGCAGACCGTTGCGATGCGCCATTGCGGCCAGATCATGCGCAGCGCCATCGGTCGATTTCAGCAACTCCTCGACCGGCCCCAGCATGAGCGTCAGGGGCGTGCGGAATTCATGGCTGACATTGGAGAAGAAGATCGTCTTGGCGCGATCGATCTCGGCCAGCGCCTCGGCCCGCTGGCGCTCCGCCTGATAGGCGTCGGCCTTGGCGACGGCGGTACCGATCTGCCCCGCCACCAGTCCCAGGAAGTCGCGATAACCGGCGTCCAGCTGGCGAACGGGACTTATTCCGGCGACGAGTACGCCGCGGCGTTCGGACGCGGGCAAAGGGAGAATCAGGGCGCTGCGCGGCGGGCGGCCCCATATGGCGCTCGCCTCCTCGCTCGCGAACCCGGCAATGTCTTCGATCTCGACCGGTTCCGACAGCCGGGAAGGGAAGAGCGGTTGGCCGGCAAAGCTGTCGCCGTCTTGCAATAGCGCTGGAGCCAGGGGCGAACCGGGCTCCACGCCATGCGATGCCACCTGTTCCAATGTCCCAGGTTCGTTCCCCTCGAGAAACAGCAGCGCGAAGGGAATGTCTCGGGGGGCCGCCGCCAATGCCGCTACGCTTGCTTGGCAGGCATCGCGACCGTTTTCGGCCGCCATCGCGCGGTTGGCGAGGTCGGTCAGAAGGGCGAGCTGACGCTTGCCGATGACTTTGGCGGTGTCGTCGCTGTTCGCGCAGATGATCCCGCCGGGCCGACCCTGATCGTCGGGAATCGGGCTATAGGAAAAGGTATAATAGGTCTCTTCCGGATAGCCGTTCCGTTCCATGATCAGAAGCTGTTCCTCGACATAGATGCCCTCGTCGCCCTGCATCGCCTGAGCCAGCATGGGTTCGATGTCGGCGCGAATCTCGCTCCAGACCTCGGCGGTGGGCTTGCCGAGCGCCCAGGGATGGCGGGCGCCGATGATCGATCGGTAAGCGTCGTTGTATAAATAGGTGAGTTCCGGTCCCCAGCCGACCCAGATCGGCTGTCGCGACGTCAGCATGATCCGAACGGTCGTCTTGAGACTCTGTGGCCAATGTTCTGGTGGACCGAGCGGGCTTGTTTTCCAGTCGAACGCGCGCATCAAGGCGCCCAGTTCACCGCCGCCGGCAAGAAGGTCCAAATCCGTGGTGCTGGTCTCGCCGTCGCCGCCCGCCATTCATCCTCCCGTCGGAACTATGTCAACTTATTGAATTCATGGAAGTTCCGGTCCTTGCTCTACATCGCTTTCCGCCTCATCCCGGCCTTGGTCCACAGATGCCGTGCCAGGAGCAGCGGTGGCATCCGCATCCAGTGAGACCTGACATAGAAGCCGAGGCGCGTGAAGGGCCGGGTAGGGCGCCCCCAACCATCCCGCGCCAGCAGGCATCGCGTGAATGCCGTATCGCGCATCCGGTCATGCCCCGCCAGTCGGGGCTCTACCGGGGTTGCGAAGAGACGGTTCGCAAGGCGCAGCGCCAGCGCCACCGGCTCGCGCATCTGGTGCAGCGCGGCGCGCTCGCCCAGGTGCGGCCAGAAGTCGCGGTCGGTACCGAACAGGCGCAGCAGGCGATCGATATCCCATAAATTCCGCAGCCCCCCGCTGAGATCGCCATCGGCGAACAGATGCGCGGCGGCGTGAACGATCATGTCGACCGGCGCGAGGATGCGCAGCCCGTCCGCAATCTCGATACTGTCACGGATCAGCGCCGCGGCATTGGGTGTTCGCCGAGCCGTCAGCGGCAGGATGCTGTGGTGGACGTCGAT
Organism: Rhizorhabdus sp.; assembly: GCF_018006725.1. GTDB lineage: Bacteria > Pseudomonadota > Alphaproteobacteria > Sphingomonadales > Sphingomonadaceae > Rhizorhabdus. Next base: position 1,696 of record NZ_JAGMXV010000049.1, on the reverse strand, counting down.
CATCGACCCTCGCTCGCGATGGGCCAGCGGCGGCAATTCGTGCATCCAGTTGCGATAATAGGCTTGGGTGTAGGGATCGTCCTTGACCCATTCATATCCGGCGTCGAGCAGGGCGCGCTCGGCAAGTTCCAGCTGGCTGCGGGGAAGCAATATGTCGAGGTCGCCGACGTGGCGTCCCGGCGCGGGAGGTAGTCCGGCAAAGGCAAAGGCACTGCCCTTCAGCAGGATGGGGGACAGGCCGACCGACGCCAGAGCGCGGCGGGCCATCTCGACCTCCCAAAGCGCCTGGCGCTGCGCGACGGCGGCCGCCGACCGGATCGTCTCCAGATCGCGGCCGATCGACGCCGGCAGCGGGAGGTCGGCGAGGCGATAGGCGAGGCTGCCCTCGAGCCGCTCCAGCCGGGCGATCGACAGCAGCGCAGGCCAGTCGGCGGCATCGAGCGACAGCGCCGCCACCGGATCGGCCAATATCCGGGCCAGAGGCATGGCCGACTTCACAAGCCTGCCTCCGCGCAGAATTGCTCGACGATCGCCGCGCCGGTCGGTCCGTCGGGATAGGAGAAGCGCACCGCCGGGGCTTCCTGCACGAGCTGCGACAACCGGACGAAACCGGCTTCCCCGAGATCGCTGTAATTGGTCGACCCCTCGGTCATCCGCGCGAACAGTTCGGACCGGCTGACCCCTTCGACCGCCGCTGCCGGTCCGAAGGTGGGAAAGAGGATAAGCGCCGGTTCGGCGGGCTCGTCCATGCGGGCGATGGCATCGGGCGTGGGACGCAGGTGCCGCAATTCGCCCTTGGGCGTTCCGGAAAGATGCGGCCCGAACCGGCTGCCGTCCGCGACGACCGCTTCCATTGCCGCGATCGATTCATTCTTCAGGCTGATCGCGCGGGGGAAGGGTTGGATCAGGCCGCTCGCGAGGTCGATCAGCACGAATTCGTCCGCCAGCAGGCGCCAGCCCGTCTCACCGAGCAGTGCGGCGAGCGTCGACTTGCCCGAGCCGGACTCGCCCGGCAGGATCACCGCCCGGCCGCCGCGCTCCACCGCCGCCGCGTGGAGCAGCAGATAGCGACGCTCGCCCAGAGCGACCTGCATGTTCATCGCCATTTCGAGCGCGAGCAAGCCGTGGCGCAGCGCCATGGGTACGGTTCCGTCCAGGCGATGGTCACCCTCGACGACGACCTGCGGGCGGATCCAGCGCCTGAGTGGCGACGGGGCGTCGATCCTCGCGGTCACGGTAGCGATCCCGTCGGGCGGCGAGGGATAGCCGGCGTAGAGCGCCGCTGCCGCGTCCATAGGCGCGCGCCACGGAGAGGCGAGGCGGAAGCAAACCGGTCCTACCCTAAGGATCAGGCCGTGCACGGCTCGGTCCACACGAGCCCGGCAGCGGACAATTCGACGAGACGGCGGGAGACGACTTCCCGGGCCTCATCGTCGAGCGCGAAGCCCAGTTTCGCGCACAGCCGGCCCGCCAGCGCTTCTGCGGTCGCGGGCGTCTCCGCCAGCAGCAGCAGCATGTCAGGTACCGGCGCATCGAGGAAATGGGTGGTACCCGAGGGGCGATGGAAGATCAGCGCCAGCCCATCGACCGCCTCGACGCGGCAGCTGTCCGGATAGTCGGTTCGATAGAGACGGTACCGCGCCACAGACCCGGCGCTCCTGTCCGCAGTCAGGGGCGGCTCTGGATAGACGAGTAG
>NZ_JAGMXV010000252.1 GCF_018006725.1 Rhizorhabdus sp. | reverse complement strand
GCCTTGCGTGGCCTCGGATCAGGCTGGGGCGTGTTCGTTAAGGAGCAGCGTCATTCTGCGGGCACTTATCCTCCAAACGCCTTTCCGGATGTCGCGTCTGCGCTGGTCGATGCCGAACGCAGAGCGCAATTCGAGGAGGCAGGTGCCCACTACGAGTCCAGTTATTTCCTGACCTTCCTCTATCTGCCGCCGGAGGAGGGAGCGGCTAAGGCGGAGCGATTGCTCTATGAAGGTCGCGACCGCACCGTTGGAGCAGATGCCCGGGAGGTGTTGCGCGGCTTTATCGATCAAACCAACCGCGTGCTGCAACTCGTCGAAGGGTTCATGCCGGATTGCGCCTGGCTCGATGATCAGGCCACGCTGACCTATCTGCACTCGACGATCTCGACTAAGCGTCACCGCGTTCGCGTGCCCGAAATTCCCATGTACATCGATGCGCTTTTGGCCGACCAGCCACTGACCGGCGGGCTTGAGCCGATGCTGGGTTCAGCGAACGTGCGGGTCTTGACGATTGTCGGCTTTCCGGGCGCGACGACCCCGGGGGTCCTGGACGACCTGAATCGCCTGGCATTCTCGTATCGTTGGTCGACGCGCGCAATCATGCTCGACAAGACCGATGCCACCAAGCTGCTGACCAAGATTCGGCGGCAGTGGTTCGCCAAGCGAAAATCCATTGGCGCCATTCTCAAGGAGGTCATGACCAACGAGGCGTCGACGCTGCTCGATACCGACGCCCACAACAAGGCGATCGACGCCGACGCGGCGTTGCAGGAACTGGGGTCGGATCAGATCGGACAAGCCTTTGTTACGGCCACCCTCACTGTGTGGGACCGAGATCCCAACGCTGCCGATGAAAAGCTGAGGCTGGTCGAGAAGGTCATTCAGGGCCGCGATTTCACCTGCATGATCGAGACGGTGAACGCTGTCGAAGCCTGGCTCGGTAGCCTGCCGGGACATGTCTATGCGAATGTGCGGCAGCCACCGGTCTCGACGCTCAACCTCGCCCATATGATTCCGATGTCAGCCGTGTGGGCCGGTGAGGCGAGGGATCTGCACTTCAAGGCGCCGGCACTCCTGTTTGGCAAGACTGAGGGATCGACGCCCTTCCGATTCTCTCTCCACGTCGGCGACGTCGGCCACACCCTCGTGGTGGGCCCGACCGGCGCCGGAAAATCCGTTTTGCTGGCTCTGATGGCGTTGCAATTCCGCCGTTATCCGAACTCTCAGGTCTTTGCGTTCGACTTCGGCGGTTCAATTCGGGCGGCTGCGCTCGCCATGGGTGGCGACTGGCATGATCTCGGCGGTGCATTGTCAGACGGGGACGAAAACCCCGTCGCCCTGCAGCCGCTGGCCTGGATTGAGGATCCTTCCGAGCGCGGATGGGCGACGGAATGGATCGGCGCGATCCTGGCACGGGAAAAGGTCGAGATCACCCCGGAGGTCAAGGATCATCTGTGGTCGGCACTGACATCTCTCGCTTCGGCGCCGAGGGAGGAGCGGACCCTGACGGGCTTGTCAGTCCTGCTCCAATCGAACTCTCTGAAACGCGCCTTGCAACCTTATTGCCTCGGCGGACCTTCCGGGCGCTTGCTCGACGCCGAATTCGAGCGCCTTGGCGAAGCCTCGGTCCAGGCGTTTGAGACCGAAGGTTTGATTGGAACGGGTGCTGCGCCGGCCGTGCTGTCGTACCTCTTCCATCGCATCGGGGGCCGTCTCGACGGCCGGCCTACACTCCTTATTGTCGATGAAGGTTGGCTTGCCCTCGATGACGAGGATTTTGCGGGGCAACTCCGGGAATGGCTGAAGACGCTTCGGAAGAAGAACGCGTCCGTCATCTTCGCCACACAGTCGCTTTCTGACATTGATGGCTCCGCGATAGCACCGGCGATCATCGAAAGCTGCCCGACGCGCCTGTTGCTGCCGAACGAACGGGCGATCGAACCGCAGATCACCGCCATCTACCGCCGCTTCGGACTCAACGATCGCCAGATCGAACTTCTGAGCCGGGCAACGCCAAAGCGCGACTACTATTGCCAGTCTCGTCGCGGCAACCGGATGTTCGAACTTGGCCTTGGTGAGGTTGCGCTCGCCTTCACCGCAGCCTCTTCCAAGACAGACCAGGCAGCCATCGCGCAGCTCCTTGCCGAACATGGACCTGACGGCTTCGTGCCCGCCTGGCTCCAGCACCGCGGCGTCGCCTGGGCCCTCGACCTGATCCCCAACCTCGTCAATCTGGAGAAATCGCAATGAGACCTCTTGGCCTATTGGCGACCACGGCCGCCTTCGCGCTGCTGCTTGGCGTCACGGTGCCTGCACGGGCGCTGATCGTCTTTGACCCCACCAACTACGTCCAGAATGTCCTGACGGCCGCGCGGGAGCTCCAGCAGGTTAATAATCAGATCACCTCGTTGCAGAACGAGGCACAGATGCTGATCAATCAGGCAAGGAATTTGGCAAGCCTGCCGTATTCATCGCTGCAGCAACTGCAATCATCGATCCAGCGGACCCAGCAATTGCTGGCCCAGGCCCAGCGGATCGCCTACGACGTTCAGCAGATTGATCATGCCTTCTCGACAAGTTACGCGCCAGCGACCAGCAGCCAATCGAACCAGTTGCTGATCTCCAACGCTCAGTCACGTTGGCAGAATTCCTATGCCGCAACGCAAGACGCGCTTCGCGTCCAGGCGGGCATTGTTGGCAACCTCGACACCAATCGCATCCAGACATCCGCGCTCGTAACGTCAAGCCAGGGTGCCAGCGGCGCGCTGCAGGCAACGCAGGCTGGCAATCAGATTCTCGCGCTGAACGCGCAGCAGCTCGCCGACCTCACCGCCGTCGTGACGGCGCAAGGTCGGGCGCAGAGCCTTGAAGCGGCTCAGCGCGCCTCGGCCCAGGATCAGGGACGAGAACAGCTTCGTCGGTTCCTGACTCCGGGACAGGGCTATCAGTCATCCAACGTACAGATGTTCCACTGATGACGGACATAAGGGCATTCAAGGCGTTGTCGCTGCTTACGACAATCGGCGTGTTGGTCGTCACTGCCTGCACGATTCAGCTTCGCGGTGGTGACGAGCAGCCCGCGCTGCCGAAGGCCGCGCAGACGACAGATGCAACCAGCTCTGACCTCGCACGCTGCCGCAGCGTCACTGCGGAGGAAACGGCAGGTTATCAGCATTGCAGGCAGGTCTGGGCCGAAAACCGGCGACGCTTCTTGGCCAAGAAATCTGGTGCCGCGGTTCGTGGCCAAGAAGAACCCGCCGCTGCGTTGGCGCCGGCCCCAAAGGATCAGAGCCGGATCCCGCAGGGATATCTGCTACCGGCGACACCTGAGGCGAGCAAGCCATGACGGGTACGGGGATTATCGACCAATTCCTGGAAACGTTCACGCGATATATCGACAACGGCTTCGGCCTGCTCGGTAGCGACGTCGGCTATCTCGCAACGACCCTTGCCGCGATCGACATCACGCTTGCTGCGTTGTTCTGGAGTTGGGGGCCGGACGAAGACATCGTCGCGCGCCTCGTCAAGAAGACGCTCTTTGTAGGCGTCTTTGCCTATCTAATCGGTAATTGGAACAGTCTGGCACGCATCGTTTTCGAGAGCTTTGCCGGCCTTGGGCTAAAAGCATCAGGCGCAAGTCTCTCCGCGTCGGACTTCCTTCGGCCGGGAAAGATCGCTCAAGTCGGACTTGACGCTGGCCGACCGCTGCTCGATTCGATCTCCAATCTGATGGGCTACATCAGTTTCTTCGAGAATTTCGTCCAGATCGTCGTTCTCCTGTTTGCCTGGATCGTGGTGCTGCTCGCCTTCTTCATTCTGGCGATCCAACTCTTCGTCACCCTGATCGAGTTCAAACTCACGACGCTGGCCGGCTTCGTGCTCATTCCCTTTGGGTTGTTTGGCAAGACAGCCTTCGCGGCAGAGCGGGTCTTGGGCAACGTCATCTCTTCAGGGATCAAGGTCTTGGTCCTGGCCGCCATCGTCGGCATCGGCTCGACTTTGTTCTCGCAGTTCACCGCTGGCTTTGGTGGCAATCAGCCGACCATAGAAGACGCGATGACCCTGGTCCTTGCGGCGCTCTCCTTGCTTGGCCTGGGCATCTTCGGTCCTGGAATCGCCAACGGCCTGGTGTCGGGTGGGCCTCAGCTCGGTGCCGGTGCCGCGGTTGGAACAGGCCTTGCTGCCGGTGGCATTGTTGCGGCGGGCGCGGGTCTTGCCGCCGGCGGTGTTGGTCTCGCTGGCGGCGCGATTGCGGGCGCCGCGCGCGGTGGTGGCGCTGTCATAAGGGGAGCGTCAGCCGCCTATCGAAGCGGCGGCCTTGCTGGCGTCGCTGAGGCGGGCAGCTCGGCTGCCATGAGTCCATTGCGTCGTGCAGCGGCTGCCTTCGGGGGCGAGCAAGCTGGCGAGCAGGCCGCAAGCGCTTCGGCCGAAGGGCTGCCCGATTGGGCGCGCCGCATGAAGCGCGCCGAGACTATTCGGCATGGTGCCTCGGCTGCTGGTCACGTCCGCTCGGGCGATCATGGTGGCAGCGGCTCCTCCGTCGATTTGTCCGAAGGAGAGCGCTGAGACGCATCACCGCACTTTCGCCACCCGCCACGCGGCAGCGCCTCAAACCCAGACACTACACGGCTCAAAGCCGATCACTTGATCTCAGGGGCAATCATCAATGATCAAACGACCATTAGTTCACTACGGGCGCATGCCCGAACCGATCACGCCTTATCAAAAAGCAGCCCAAGTTTGGGACGAACGCATTGGATCCGCCCGCGTGCAAGCCAAAAACTGGCGGCTGATGGCGTTCGGTTGTCTCATACTGTCAGCCGGTCTCGCTGGTGGGTTGGTCTGGCAATCAAGCCATGGGTCGATCACGCCCTGGGTGGTCGAAGTCGACCATCTTGGCCAAGCCCAGAGGGTTGCGCCGGCCAACTTCGACTATCAACCGACTGATGCGCAGATCGCCTACCATCTGGCGCGCTTTATCGAGGATGTCAGAGGTCTGCCGGCCGACGGCATCGTTCTACGCCAAAACTGGCTCCGGGCCTATGATTTTACGACCGATCGCGGCGCCGCTGCGCTCAACGACTACGCGCGGAACAATGACCCCTTTGCCAAGCTCGGTAAGGCGCAAATCTCCGTCGACGTCTCGAGCGTCATTCGCGCGTCGTCGGAAAGCTTTCGGGTCGCATGGACCCAGCGCACCTATGACAACGGTTCGCTGAGCTCGACCGAACGCTGGACCGCAATTCTCACCATCGTGATCGAGATGCCCCGCGATGCCGAACGCCTGCGCAAGAATCCCCTTGGCGTTTACGTCCGCGCCATCAACTGGTCAAAGGAGTTGAGTCAGTGACCAAGACGCCGTTTGACGTTTATTCGAAGCGCCCCGCCCCGGACTGCGGGATCGGTCCCACTTGGCCCGCGTTCTTGACCGCGAAGCGAGCAGTTTTGTTTGCTCTCCTGCTTGGTTCCTCGGCGCTCGGTGGGTGCGCGACCTACATTCCTCCGGAGATCAGCTATGACGCCGAAGTGCCTCCGTTACCGGCTACGCCGGTGGCTCTCGACGACAGATCGCGACCGCTTCACATTCCACCCCTCTGGAAGCCGGCTCTCGGCGGCAAGTCGGGAGGGAAGGAAGACGCTGAACCTGTGAGCCGGGTTGAGACAGCAAATAGCGCGGCCCGGGTCGAACCGCGCAAGCGAGGGTATTTCAACGCAGCGCAAATCTACGCCTACAGTCCTGGGGCGCTCTATCAGATTTACGCCGCGCCGGGGCAGATCACGGATATCGCGCTCGAGGAAGGAGAACTTTTGACGGGATCAGGGCCGATCGCGGCCGGAGATACCGTACGCTGGGTCGTGGGCGATACCGAGAGCGGGAGCGGCGACACACGGCGCGTCCATATCCTGGTCAAGCCGACCCGAGCCTCGATCGAGACCAACCTGGTGGTCAATACTGACCGGCGCACCTACCTGATTGAGCTCCGCTCTCGCGAGCGGCCGTACATGCCATCCGTTGCTTGGTACTATCCTGAGA
>NZ_JAGMXV010000251.1 GCF_018006725.1 Rhizorhabdus sp. | reverse complement strand
CGTCCAAGCTGCTCGCGACGATCGATCCGGCCATGCCAGTTTATGATTCCTGGGTCCGGATCAACATGGCGCTCTAGACCCGCACAGGTCCAGCTTTACAGAGGATACCGGCCTTGTGCGAAGACTATGCTCGCATTGCCGGCGCCTACGCCTGGATGATGGGACAAAGGGGATACGAGCGTATTCGCGCCGACTTCGATGAAGCTCTCCCGAACCTGCGCGATCTGAGTGACGTGAAGAAGATCGATCTTCTTCTCTGGCAGTCACGGACGTCGTGACGTGATGTCATGGGACTGTGAGTCCCGCCGTCGGTCGAGATTCCATTCTGGGTCGAGGCAGTTAAGATCGCTTGGGAGTGGTGGAGGGCGATTCGAGTTTGTCTGCAGCGCATAGCCCAGCTGGCCAGAATGGCGACGAGGACGACGCAACAGATTGGGTCGAACGCTCGATCGAGCGGTGTTTTCGCGCTTTGGCGTCGGCGGCGGCCGGCGCGGACCGGATTGCGCTCTTGCGCTCGCTGATCCGCCTGCGGGGCGGCCGCATTGACCTGGCTGATTTGGATCTGTCGCTCACATTCGATGACTACGCGCTGCTCGGTCGGTTCGGCCTTGCCCGCACGAACTCGGATCAGTCGCTTCGACTTGTCGACGACGAGGATATTGACGGCCTCGACGGGTTGAGCGCCGCGTTACGGTTCGATCCCGCACCTCGGCATGTCTATGAGTCTGCGTCGCCGGACGGAGTCCTCTTACGGCTCACCAGTCACACACGTTATCGAACGGTCGCGCAAAAGGCCGCGACGCGGGCGCTGCTGACTCAACCGCCCGGCTCTGGTCTCATGGTCAGCATGCCGACCGGGTCGGGCAAGAGCCTGCTCTTTCAGATCTCGACCAACTTTGAACGCGAGGTTCAAGCCGGGGCCTGTGCGATCGTCATCACCCCAACGGTCGCGCTTGCGCTTGATCACGAGCGGACACTCTCCGGCATGCGAGGTCTCGAGGCCAGCAAAGCGCTGACGGGTGACACGCCGCCCACGGAATCCGAGGCGATCGTCAACGCGTTTAGACGCGGCGAAGTGCCGATCCTGCTGCTTTCCCCCGAAAAGGCTCTCGCGCCATCGCTTCTTGCTCATCTCGTCGAAGCTGCGACACCCCATTCCGTCGAGTACGGGCTCGAGGCGCGCCTCACGCATGTCTTCGTCGACGAGGCGCACATTATCGAAAGCTGGGGGCGAGGGTTTCGACCGGATTTCCAGCGGCTGCCCGCCCTCCTGGCGCGGCTGAGATCAGCGAACCCGAGCATTCGAGCGGTTCTGCTCTCGGCGACCTTACCCGATGCCTCGCGTGCGGTGCTTCGAGCGGGATGGCAGTTGGGCGGCGAGTGGCTCGAAGTCGATGCCCGCCTGCCAAGATATGAGCACGACATCGTCGTCTCGCATTTCGATTGGGAGAGTCAGCGTCGCGCGGCAGTCGATTATCTGATCGATCGCGCGCCCCGGCCCGCGATTGTCTACACGACGCAGATCGCTGACGCCGGTGAACTCGTTGCCAGGCTCAAAGACGCGGATCACGGCTATCGCCGGATCGAGCTGTTCACTGGCGACACCGGTGCGCAAGATCGCAGGCGAATTGTCCGGAGTTGGGCAAACGATGAAGTGGACCTTGTCGTAGCGACTTCGGCGTTCGGCATGGGAATCGACAAGCCGGACGTCCGCTCGGTGATTCACATGTGCCTGCCTGAAGGGCCTGCGCGCTGGTATCAGGAGATCGGCCGTGCATCGCGCGATAGCGGTCAGGGATTGGCGGCCTGCGTCTTCGTCGACGGCCCACAACAGAGCGACGTCAAGCAGGCCTATGGGCTCGCAACTTCCGGGTGGCTGACGCGCGACCTTGCTGAGCAGCGCTGGGCGGGATTGCTCAAGGCCGCAACAGACAAGCACTATGTCGGCCAGCATCTGCGCATGACCCTCGATTTGGATGCCTTTCGTGAGGGCCTTCGGCCCACGGCCGGTGACTGGAATCGCGGCTGGAACATGACCTTGTTGACGTTGATGCAGCGCGCCGGCGTATTGCGGGTCCTCTCGATCCCGACCGAAGGCGACCAGCCCGAATTCGCCTGGACGATCGAGGTGTGCGATCCTCGTGCGCTGAGCGGTGTCGATGATGAAGTGTGGCAACAAATCAGCGACATTCGCGACGGCGAACTGGCCGAGGCCAAAGCCGACCTCGACGCATTCGTGGCGGTGATGCGGCACCCAAAACGCGCCTGTGTCACGCGCACGGCCTTTGAGATCATCGAACCGCGATCCTTCGCCCCTCCATGTGGACGCTGCCCGTCCTGCCGCGACGGGGAAATCGCGCCGCCCGGGCACTTGGCTTCGGCGGGGCTCGAAAGGCGCTGGCCAACCGCGTCGATTCCGCGAACGAACTTGCCGCGTGAAGTTCTGCTTGTGTCGCCCGACGATGCCGATCTCGATAAGGGGTTCACTAAGCTCATCTCAAATATGACTGCTGCCGGTGTGGATCAAATAGTCGTGCCGGATGGATTGGCGCGCCGCACGGCTGACCTTATGTTGCAATCTTCGACACGACTGGGGCTCGTGCTCGAGACGCGTGAGTGGACGGGGGAAAATCAATTGGCGAACGTGCCGACGGCGGTCGTCCTGTCGCCTGATGTTCTTCAGGCGCAATTGGTGATCGATCGAGTAAACGAGTTCCGAAAGCAAAGTGCTGTTCCCATTCTGGTCGTGGCGCGGCCCGAACGCGAACTTCGCGGCCGTCGTCTCGATCAGAGCCTTTCGCGCTTCGCGCCCTACGGCGAAGATCAACTCTTGGCGCTGGCCGGCGTTGAAGAGGCTGCCGGATGAGCCTGCTGTCGAGCCCTCAAGGAACGCCGGAGCGAGTCTGGTCCCTGGTCGCCGGATTGTCCGCCCTTGGCGGCACGTCCCCGCGCGGACCATATGATGACCTTCTCAACCCCGGCTTCGAGCGCGATGGCGGGGAAGTGAAGGCGAAGTCTGCGCTCGCGGCGGACGCCCATAATGCGGCATTGAGTTTGGGTCTTGTCGAGACCGCCCGCGACCAGGTTTCGCTGTGCGCTCCGGCGCCGACCGACTTCGCCGCCTTTGCGGACCTGCTTCATGATCGGCTGGCCGGCTTAGAAGCAGACGACGCAGACACCGCGATCCTGGAGGGGTACGCTTGGATCGTAGCGGAGAGCGACCGCCAGGGCGGGGTTGAGTGGATCTATCAGACCGGTCGCGACGCATTCGCCGATCAAGCCAATTCCGGCCTATCGGGCAAAGAAATGAACACGACCCGGCTGCCGGCGTGGCGGCGGTGGCTTGCCTTTCTCGGGCTCGGCGTGACGATGCCTCACGACCGCAACGCCCCGGACTTCCCCTCTCCCGCGGCCCGGATGTTCCGCGAACTTGAGCGCAGTGGACTATCGGCAGGCACCCAATTGGGGGCGGGCGAGTTCGTCTCGCTCCTGGCGCGCCGCATGCCCTATTTAGACCGGGGAAGACTGTTCAATCAGGCCTGCCAGCGTATCTCCCACGCAACGAGTGGTGCGAGGCTGTCGCCGTTGCTCAGTTCGGCGCTTCGTGATCTGCATGACGATCAGTCCATCCGCCTGGTGCCGAGCGGAGACGCGGCGGAACGCGTTCGGCTGACCGCTGATGCCTCTCATCCGATCGACGCTTTCACCACGGTGATCCTCTTTCCCGGCGGCCCTGCATGAGCGCGGTCTCCGCCTGTTGGCGAGCGGAAGATGCTCGCGCGATCTTCGTCACCGAAGCACTGGAGGGCGATGACGCCATCTTCCTCGCGACACACACTCCCATCGAAGGGTTCGACGTCGCCGGCCGCGACGCGGCCGAGTTCCGTGGGCAGGACGAGCATGCCGTGCTCGAGACGCTGTCCGATCCAACGCGCGAACATGCTTTTTGCGTGGTTCAGGGCGAACCGGGATCCGGCAAATCCCACCTCATCCGGTGGATCTCGGTCAATTGGCCAGTCGCCACCGATATCAAGCTTCTGCTTCGCCGTGCGGACGGGAGCCTTGAAGGCGCGCTGACGCAATTGCGCGATCGACTCCCGAGCGAGTTTGCGCCCCTGTTCGACAATCTCGGGCAGCGCCAAAAGGCATCGCCCCGAGGCAGAGCAAACATTTTTCTGAGCACGCTTTCGAACACCCTCGAGCCAGGCCATTTCGACAAGGCGCTTCCCGACGAGGGCTGGTGCAAGCAGTTTGCGCCCGCCGAGTTGCTCGCTCACCCCAGCATCAGGGCAAGCTGGAAGGCACCGTCGCGCATTCTCGACTTGCTCGAAGGCGCGGGGGGCGAGCGGAATTCGGCGACCGCCTCGTTCGATCTCTTCGATATCCAGGAACTGGCCGACCTGTGTCCCCCGTTGCGCGGTCAGGCGTCGATAGCGCACAGCCAGGACCTTGCACGCCGGCTCGAGCGGGAATCTGATTCAATCCGGGCCTATCGCGATCAGCAATGGCTCGCGGACGAGTTGGCGGACGAGCATGGGGACCAGTTTCCGAACAGCATCGCCCTCATCAACGCGCTCAACCTCCGCCGCAACGACGCGATCCAGAACGTGCTGGGCGTGTCGGCGCAGGGCCTCAAGACGCTGTTTCGGCAAGTCCGCGAGGCTCTTGCTGATCGTGGGCAGCGGCTCGTTCTGCTGCTCGAAGACATCACCAGTTGGGAGGGTCTGGATGACAGTCTCATCGACGTGCTCGTCTTCAACGCCGCGGCTCGCGGCGAAGCCGATGAGAAGCCCGTCTGTCCCCTGATCTCTGTCGTGGGCGTAACGCCGGCCTATTACGACAAGTTGCAAGGCAACTACCGTCAGCGCATCACCCATGAAATTCGGCTTGGGCATGCGACTGACGGTCTTCAGGACGTGGCCACGCTGCGTGCCAGCGAGACGCGGCGCCAATTCGCCGTTCGCTATCTCTCTGCGGTTCGAGCGGGACCTGGGGCGCTCAATGAGTGGCTCGAGGAGGTTCGGTCGGGCCGAGAGGTTTCGCCACCCAATCGGTGCGATGCCTGCCCTCGGCAGGATACATGTTTTGCGACGTTCGGAGAGGAAGCGGGCGTCGGGCTCTTCCCGTTCACCGACCATGCCTTCGACCGCTTCTACGAGGCGCTCAAGGAGAACGACAATGGCCAGACGTGGAAGACCCCACGCGGGATCCTGCAGGCCATACTGAACCCCAACCTGCTGCAGCCTGAGAGCCTCGGTGCGGGAACATATCCTGGCAGTTTCATCGAGTCGGACGCCTTTCGCGCCGATCGCCGATCGGACCTGGCCCTCGTTCCGCGACTGGAGCAGATCGTCGATAATCAAATCGATGCTCCGGCCGAGCGATCGCGGATGCGTCGAATGCTCACCTATTGGGCCAATCCCACTCGCGCCGATACCGAAAGCGTCGATGGCGAACTCACCTTCGCGGGCGCCTGCCGGTCGATCTTCGAAGCGTTCGGATTGCCATGGATCGGCGGGAATGCGGCGGACATTTCGGCCGCGCCATGCGCTCCCCTGATTGTCCCACAACCCATTATCGCGCCGACGCCCGGGGGAGAGCCCGAGGAAACAGAGCCCGCCGCAACGCCGCGGCCTGGCACTCCATTGCGTCCCGCCCGCCCGGTTGTCACGGCGCCAAAGCCCAAACGGCTGATGCCGAACAAGAACGAGCTTGAGCAACTCCGGGAGCAAATTCGGACTTGGTCGACGAGCGGCACCATCGAAAATGGCGCCAAATGGAACGACATCCTCTACCTGATCGCGGAGCAGATCGATCCGCGGTCAATCCCCGTGACGCCGCCACTCTTCAGCAAGCTCATCACGCCTGAGATGGTGAAGTTGCAAGGCACGACCACCCGGAGCCTCGACTATTTCACGCTGCCGGCCGAACCGTGGGTTCGCAACGGCCTGGAGGCCTTCGTATCGCTCCGGCAGGACACGGGTATGACCCTGGCTGACGCCGAGTATAACCGGCGCAACCTCGCCACGATGATGCGCCGGTTATAC
>NZ_JAGMXV010000048.1 GCF_018006725.1 Rhizorhabdus sp. | reverse complement strand
CGCGCTCGCGATCGGCTTCGCCGAACGCTTCGTCGCGGGCAAGCAGGCGTTTGACGAGGCGTTCTGGCAGGAGATGCGTGCGGCGTTCAGCGCGGCCGAGATCGCCGACCTGACCGCCTCCTGCGCGAAATGGCTCGGCCTCGGGCGGATCAATGCCGTGCTCGACCTCGCCGTCGCCTGCCCGATCCGGATCGCCCCGCCACGCCATGCGGCGCGCGTGCCGGCCTGATCGCCATAGTCTGATCCCAGGGGCGGGCGTCAGCGCCCGCCTGCGCTCCGCTGGATGAAGGCGGCCACATCGTCGTGGATCGCCTGCAGCGACGGTGCGTGCAGATAGACCATGTGGCCCGACGGATAATAACGATAGTCGATATTCGCCTGCAGCGCCGGCGGCACCGGCAGGTGGCTGAGCTCGTAGCGGCCCGCATAATAGGGCGTCGATACGTCGAAATAGCCGCCCGTCACGAGGATCTTCATCGCCGGGTTGCGCTTCATCGCCACCGCCAGATCGGGCAGGACGTTGGGCAGCGCGATCAGCGGCTTTCCGCTGCCCGGCGGCTGATGCTTATAGTCCCAGCTGCCATAGATATCGATTCCCGAGCGATAGGGTCGCCCCTCGCCATAGCGCAGCGTGCCGCGCGCATAGTCGTTGAACGCCGCGACATAGGCCGCGCCCACCGCCGCGCTCTGCGGATCATAGTCGGCGACCTTCGACAGCGGATCGATCGTGTAGCCGGTGAAGCGAGTGTCCAGCGTGCCCGTGGTCAGCCCCTGGTCGAGCAGCAGCTCCTTCTGCATCGCGCCATATTCGATGCGCAAATTGGTGCGCAGAAGATAGGCGGTCGACAGGCCGGTATAGGCCGACAGCTTCGCCGCGATCGCCTGCCGCTGCGCCTCGGGCAGCGCATTGCCCTGCATCAGCGCCAGCGCATAATCGGTGGTGGCGAAGCGCTCCACCTCGGCCAGGAATGCTTTGAGATCGTCGGGCCGGTCGGCGACGCGGCGATGATACCAGGCGGTCGCGGCATAGGTGGGCAGCGACACGATATAGGGCAGGTCGACGCCGGGATTGGTCTGCGGATCGTCCGGGATCAGATCCCAGTTGAGGATGTCCGACAGCAGGATCACCCCGTTCAGGTCGACGTCCACATCCTGCAAGGCCTTGGTCAGCCCCGCCGCGCGCATCGTGCCATAGCTTTCGCCGAACAGATATTTGGGCGACGACCAGCGTCCGTGCCGGGTCAGGAACTGGACGATGAAATCGGCAAAGGCGTTGATGTCCTGGTCGACCCCGTAAAAGGCCTTGTCCTTGTCCTTGCCCCGCGTGCGGCTGAACCCGGTGCCGGGCGCGTCGATGAAGACAAGGTCCGACGCGTCGAGCAGCGAGAAGGCGTTGTCGACGGTGCGATAGGGCGCGCTGGTGACCTGCCCCGCATCGGCGGTGACGACCCGGCGCGGCCCGAAGGCGCCCATGTGCAGCCAGACGGTCGACGATCCCGGCCCGCCGTTGAACAGGAAGGTGACCGGCCGCGACCCCGCCGGCACGCCGGTGCGGACATAGGCGGTGTAGAACATCGACGCCTCGGGCGCGTCCTTGTCCCCCGCCTTCGCCTCGTCGCCGTCATGATCCTTCGGGTGGACGATCAGCGTCCCCGCAATCGCCTGATAGGGAATGCGCACCCCCCCGACGGTGACGCTGCCGCTGCTGCGGACCTCCTCGGGCGACCATGTTTCGGTCGGGGCGGGGGTGGCGGAGACCGGCGCCTTGTCCGCCTTCTCCTCCGGCGCGGCGCCGAGGGGCGTTCCGGCCAGCAGCAGCGCAGCGACGGCAACGGCGGTGACGGGCTTCATGACGGCTCCCCGAAGATGTGTTTGGAAGAGGTGTGACGGAAGGTGGGCTCGGATTCAAATATGTGTTGAATTGTCAGGATTTTTGGCAGCGATTGGTATAATTATTCCACCCAGTGTCTCCCACATATTTTCGAATAACTGCAGGTGCGCTCGCTCCGCATCCTTAAACGTATTTACTGTCCGTGGCGTAGTTGCTCCCTCAAGATCCGTCCATAATTTGCTAGGCTTTCGTTTTCCCCCTGCAACCTTCTCTTGTCGGTGGTAGCCATCCATGTTCAACTGAGCGGCCTGCTCAGCAGCGTCTACAGGCATGATAACCGCTCGATATTTCGACGGCGAACGCACGGCCAGCAGTACTATGACATCAGCCATTAGCGCAAAGTTGGAGTGCCTATTGAACACGCTTGAGCGTCGTTCGATCATTGCATCATCGCAATGACCATACTGTACGCGCGCGCGTTCTTTTCCGACCCAGCTCATTCCCTTGACCTGAACGTTAAAGCTATGGCCGGCCTTAGAGGCGATAAAATCCACGTTTGCTGAAGTCTTGGACATGTAAGCAAGGTCGATGATGTGAAAATCTCGCGCTTCTAGCTCATTCATCGCTATCCGCTCTGCGATGCGGCCGACATTTCTGGCGCTGATTTCCATACAGCCTCCGATCTTTTGTTAGATTCCAACTGCATGATTGACGGTCCGCACTATGCCCGTCCAGTCAGGTTTGTTTGAGGGGCTTAATGCCGGAGCGACAGGTGACATTTTTAGGCTGTTTCCTATCGGAGAGTATTCGGTAAAAATAACCGGAGACGCCAAAATCGACGGAAAATGGGTTGTCTATGGGAGGTGCGCTTCGAGAAACCGGAACTCGACCATCACCGCTTCACATTGTGGCGTTTTTCAATCGATCCATTTGGTCTCAGCTACTTTGGTAGGCAAGGTGCCACGCTCTCCCTCGCAACTAATCCCCTACCCCCCATAGCCCTTCAACTCATCCCCCGTCAGCCGAACGACATGGATCATGTTCGTCGAGCCCGGCGTGCCGAACGGAACGCCCGCGACGACCACGATGCGGTCGCCGGCCTTCGCCAGCTTGTGGCGCAGGACCATGCGCTTGGTCTTGGCGACCATTTCCTCGAAGCTCGCGACGTCGCGGGTGCGGACGGCGTGGGCGCCCCAGAGGAGGCCCAGGCGGCGGGCGGTCGCCGCCTGCGGGGTCAGCACCATCAGCGGCACCATCGGGCGCTCGCGGGCGATGCGCCGCGCGGTCGAGCCCGACAGGGTGAAGCAGACGATCGCACTGGCCGACACGGTGTTGGCGATGCTCGCGGCGGCC
Source organism: Rhizorhabdus sp. (assembly GCF_018006725.1). GTDB lineage: Bacteria > Pseudomonadota > Alphaproteobacteria > Sphingomonadales > Sphingomonadaceae > Rhizorhabdus. Next base: position 22,141 of record NZ_JAGMXV010000048.1, on the reverse strand, counting down.
TCGGCCAGAGCGTCGGCGGTGGTGGCGTCGGGCAGCGTTTCGGTGAAGTGCAGGCGCGCGGCATAGCCGGGGTCGCTTTCGACCGACATGGCGATGGCGTTCATCATCGACACCGCCTCTTCGGGCCATTGGCCGCTGGCCGATTCGGCCGACAACATCACCGCGTCGGCGCCGTCATAGATCGCGGTCGCGACGTCGGACACCTCGGCGCGGGTGGGCGAGGGCGACACGATCATCGATTCGAGCATCTGCGTCGCCACCACCACCGGGCGGCCCAGGCGGCGCGCGGTTTCGACGATGCGCTTCTGCATCGGCGGCACGCGCTCGGGCGGCAGTTCGACGCCCAGGTCGCCGCGCGCGACCATCACCGCGTCGGCCAGTTCCAATATCTCCTCGAGCCGCTCCACCGCCGCCGGCTTCTCGATCTTCGCGAGCAGCGCGGCCTTGCCGCCGATCAGGCGGCGCGCCTCGGCGACGTCCTCCGGCCGCTGGACGAAGGAGAGCGCGATCCAGTCGGCGCCATGTTCGCAGGCGAAGGTCAGGTCGCGGCGGTCCTTTTCGGTCAGCGCGGCCATCGGCACGATTACGTCGGGGACGTTGAGCCCCTTGGCATTGGACAGCGCGCCGCCGACCTCGACCAGCGTGTCGATCCAGTCGGCATGGACGTTGCGCACGCGCAGGACGAGCTTGCCGTCGTCGAGCAGCAGGCGGGTGCCGGGTTTCAGCGCCTCGAAAATCTCGCGGTGGGGCAGTTCGACGCGGGTCGCGTCGCCGGGCGTGGGATCACGATCGAGGCGGAAGGGCTTGCCGGTCTCGAGCATCACGCGGCCCTCGGCGAACTTGCCGACGCGCAGCTTGGGCCCCTGCAGGTCGAACAGGATCGTGGTGGTCCGGCCGAGTTCCTTCTCCATCGCCCGGATCGCCTGGACAAGCGGCACCTTGTCCTCATGCGTGCCGTGGCTCATGTTGATGCGGAAGGCGTCGGCGCCGGCCTTGAACAGGCGCGCGATCATTTCGGGCGAGGCACTCGCCGGGCCTAGCGTGGCCAGCACGCGAACCTTGCGCTGGCGGGGGGAAATCTGGCTCTCCACGTGTCTTTTCCTGATCTCTGTCGGGGGAGGATGGGACAGGGGATAGCCGGGCGGGCGCGGATGACAACCCCCTCCGTCACGGTAATGCCATCGATTGCGTAACCGCCATGTCGATGCGACGGGTGGCGGGGCGTCCGCTTATTCTTCGTTGAGCGCGGGGGCGGCTGCCTCTACAGCGTCTCGCCTTCACCGAATGCAGGGATAGACGAATCATGGCCGAAGCCGACACGACCGAAGACAAGGGCAGCATCGCGGCGCAGGAGCTGCGTCTGTTCGTCGAGCGGGTCGAGCGCCTGGAAGAGGAAAAGAAGGGCATCGCCGACGACATCAAGGACGTGATGTCCGAGATGAAGAGCCGCGGCTACGACACCAAGATCGTCCGCAAGCTGCTCGCCATCCGCAAGAAGAAGAAGGGCGAGCATGAGGAAGAGGCGATGATCCTCGAAACCTACATGGCTGCGCTGGGAATGCTCTGAGGGATTGACCCTCAACCACCGGGCGTCCAGCATCAGTCGACGCTGGATACCCGGAAGCGCCGGGTCGAGCGCCGGAGCCTGCAAGGGCTCCGCAAGGCCGAAGGCCGCCCGAGCTTATGCGAGGAAGCCCAGTGGGGCGGATGCCCCACGCCCGGCAATTGAGGGCCAACCTTGCGGACCATGTACATGGTCAGAGCCCGGGCCTAACGTCGGAGCCCGCAGGGCACCGCAAGCGCGACCGCGCGCCCGAGCTGATGCGAGGATAGCCGAGGCCACGGACGTGGCCGCCGGCGCTTGAGGCAGAAACAACATGTCCACCTTCCAGATCGACACCGCCACCAGCCGCGCGAACCCGACGCCGGCGCCGATGAAGCGGCTGACCGTGCCCGCGATCCGCGCCGCCAAGGGCAAGCAGCCGCTGGTGATGCTGACCGCCTACACGATCCGCATGGCGCAGATCCTCGATCCGCATTGCGACATGCTGCTGGTCGGCGACAGCCTGGGACAGGTGCTCTACGGCCTGCCGTCGAGCCTGCCGGTCAGCCTCGACATGATGATCGCGCATGGCGCGGCGGTCGTGCGCGGCAGCTATCACAGCCTGGTCGTGATCGACATGCCGTTCGGTTCCTATGAGGAGAGCCCCGAACAGGCGTTCCGGTCGGCCGCGCGGGTGATGAAGGAAACGGGTGCGGCGGCGATCAAGCTGGAAGGCGGCGAGGCGATGGCCGAGACGATCGCCTTCCTCTCGGCGCGCGGCATTCCGGTGGTCGGCCATGTCGGCCTCACTCCGCAGGCGGTCAACGCGCTCGGCGGCTATGGCGCGCGTGGGCGCAGCCAGCAGGAATATGCCAAGCTGATCGGCGATGCGAAGGCGGTGGCCCAGGCCGGGGCCTTCGCGCTGGTCGTCGAAGGCGTGGTCGAGCCGCTGGCGGTCGAGATGACCAAGGCGATCGACATTCCGACGATCGGCATCGGCGGGTCGGCCGATTGCGACGGCCAGGTTCTCGTGATCGACGACATGCTCGGCATGTTCGACCGGGTGCCGCGCTTCGTGAAGAAATATGCGCAGCTCGCCACGCAGATCGATGCCGCCGTCGCCGAATATGCGGAGGACGTGCGCGCGCGCCGCTTTCCGACCGTCGACCAGACTTATCAGCCCAAGGCCTGATCGCGCCCGCGCCCGTTCATCGCGCATATCTATTGGCTATGGCACCGGGCCCCCTCGCCCGCTAAGAGGGCCGGCACCGCCTGTTGTGGAGACTGTTCTTGGCCTCATTGCCGCCCACCGAGGACGCATTCGTCCGTGAAGTCGACGAAGAGCTTCGCCAGGAGCAGCTCCTCAAGGTCTGGAAACATTATGGCAAGCTGGCGCTGATCGCGGTCGCGCTGTTCCTCGCCGGGCTCGCGGCCTTCCTGTTCTGGCGCGCAGAGCAGCAGAAGGCGGCGGAAAAGCAGGGCGAGACGATGGGCGCGCTGATCGCCGACGTGCAGGCGGCGCGCAAGACCGACGCCGCCAAGAAGGCCGAGCAGCTGATCGCCGAGGGTGGCCCCGGCTATCGCGTGTCGGGCCTGATGACCAAGGCGGCACTGGCGGTCGACAAGGGCGATACCAAGGGCGCCGCCGCGATCTTCGCCGGCATCGTCGCCGACGAGGACGTCGCCCAGCCCTATCGCGACATCGCGCTGATCCGCCAGACGCTGCTCGAATATGACACGCTGCCGCCGCAGCAGATCATCGACCGGCTGAAGCCGCTGACGATCGAAGGCCATCCCTTCTTCGGCACGGCTGGCGAGATGACCGCCATCGCCATGCTCCAGCTCAACCGCACCGCGGAGGCCGGGCGTCTGCTCGCCGCCGTCGCGCGCGACAAGGAAGCGCCCGACACGCTGCGCGTCCGCGCCGCACGCCTCGCCACCAGCCTGGGCGTGAACGTCGACGAGGCCGCCGCGACCGCGACGGCGACTGCCCCCGCTGACAAGGATTGACCGGAATGAACCGTAAGCTTTTCGCCGCAGCCGCGGCGCTGGCGATCATGACGACCCTCGGCGGTTGCGGCATCTTCGGTGGTGGCGAGCGCAAGAAGCCCAAGACCCCCGTGGTCGGCCAGCGCATCGCCGTGCTGACGTCGGACACCGACATCGAAGCCGATCCGACGCTGGGCGTCGTGCCGGTCACCGTGCCGACCGAGCAGGTCAATCCCGAATGGCCGCAGCCGGGTGGCAACGCCGCCAAGGCGATCGGCCATGTCTCGCTGGGCCAGCAGCTGTCGGTCGCCTGGAGCCGCAAGGTGGCCGGATCGACGAGCAAGGCGCGTCTCGCCGCCGGTCCCGTCGTCGGTGGTGGCCGCGTCTATGTGATCGACGTCGATGCCCGCATCCACGCCTTCGACCAGAAGACCGGCGCCCCCGTCTGGGAAGCGGTGCTGGGCGACAAGAATGGCAACAAGGCGTCGCTGTTCGGTGGCGGCGTCAGCTATAATGCGGGCAAGGTCTATGCCACCAACGGCGTGGGCGACACCGCCGCCTTCGATGCCGGAACCGGCAGCCAGCTGTGGAAAGTGCATCTCGGCGGCCCGCTGCGCGGCGCCCCGTCGATCGGCAACGACTCCGTCTATGTGATGAGCCAGGACAACCAGCTCTATGCGCTGAAGGAGGCCAATGGCGAGACGCTGTGGACCGCCAGCGGCAGTCTCGAAAATGCCGGGGTGCTCGGCGCCGGAGCGCCCGCCATCGGCCAGGGCACCGTCATCGCCGGCTTCTCGTCGGGCGAACTGACCGCCTATCGCTACGAAAATGGGCGTGTCGTATGGCAGGACTCGCTGTCGCGGACGAGCATCAACACTTCGGTGGCGAGCCTCGTCGACATCGACGCCTCGCCGGTGATCGACCAGGGCCGCGCTTATGCCGTCGGCGCTGGCGGTCGCATGATCGCGATGGACATCCTGACCGGCCAGCGGCTTTGGGAAGTCAATGTCGGCGGCCTCGAAACCCCGGTCGTGGCGGGCGAGTGGATCTTCGTCGTCACCGACGACGCGCGCCTGCTATGCATCACGCGCACCGGCGGCCGCGTCCGCTGGCAGACCCAGCTGCCGCGCTGGAAGAACGAGAAGAAAAAGAAGAACCCCGTCAGCTGGTCCGGACCGATCCTGGCCGGGGGGCGTCTGATCCTCACCAACACGCTCGGCCAGCTCGTGGAGGTTGGCGTCGCCGACGGCGCGGTGGGTCGCACGATCAAGCTCGGCGACACCATCTATGCGGCGCCGATCGTCGCGGACAACATGCTGTTCGTGCTGACCGATGGCGGCAAGCTGGTCGCCTATCGCTGATGGCGGGCGCGGGGCCCATGGCTCCGCGCCGCATTGCTGAAGACTCGGGCTAAACAAAAGCCTCGCGGCCCTGTATGGGGCCCCGATGAAACATCTCCCCACCGTTGCCATCGTCGGCCGCCCGAACGTCGGCAAGTCGACGCTGTTCAATCGTCTCGTCGGCAAGAAGCTCGCATTGGTCGACGATCGGCCGGGCGTGACGCGTGACCGGCGCGAGGGCGATGCGTCGCTGCTCGGCATGGAATTCAAGATTGTCGACACGGCAGGCTTCGAAACCGACGATCCCGAAACGCTGCCTGGCCGGATGCGCGCGCAGACCCAGGCTGCCGTTGACGAAGCCGACGTCGCCCTTTTCATGATCGATGCGCGCGCGGGCCTGACCCCGCTCGACGAGCAGATCGCCAACTGGCTGCGCGTTTCGGACACGCCGGTGATCGTCATCGCCAACAAGGCCGAGGGCAAGGCTGCCGAACATGGCATCTACGAATCCTTCGGCCTCGGCCTGGGCGAGCCCGTGCCGCTGTCGGCCGAGCATGGCGAAGGCATCGTCGACCTGTTCGATGCGCTGCGCCCGCATGTCGAGCGCGAGGAAGACGAGGGTTTCGGCGAGGAGGAGGAGGAGGAAGGCGAGGACGAAGAGGCGCGCGGTCCGCTTAAGCTCGCCATCGTCGGCCGCCCCAATGCGGGCAAATCCACGCTGATCAACCAGATCCTCGGCGAGCAGCGGATGATCACTGGCCCCGAGGCCGGCATCACGCGCGATTCGATCGCGATCGACTGGGACTGGCACGCGCCAGATGGCCAGGTGCGCAAGGTCCGCCTGATCGACACCGCTGGCATGCGCAAGCGGGCGAAGGTGCAGGACAAGCTCGAAAAACTGTCGGTCGCCGATGGCCTGCGCGCGGTCGACTTCGCCGAGGTCGTCGTGCTGCTGCTCGACGCTACCCTCGGTCTCGAGGCGCAGGATCTGCGCATTGCCGACAAGGTGCTGCAGGAGGGGCGGGCCCTGATCATAGCGCTGAGCAAATGGGATGTGGCGGTCGATCCGCCGTCCTTGTTCCAAGGCGTGCGCGCGGCGCTCGACGAGGGGCTGGCGCAGGTCAAGGGGCTGCCCTTGTTGACCGTATCGGGCGCGACGGGGCGCGGCGTCGACCAGCTTCTGCAGGTTGCGCATGAAACGCGCGAAGCCTGGTCGATGCGCGTTTCCACCGGCCGTCTCAACCGCTGGTTCGAAAAGGCGATCGAGGCCAATCCGCCGCCAGCCCCGGGCGGCAAGCGGATCAAGCTGCGCTATCTGACCCAGGCGCGCACGCGGCCGCCGAGCTTCATTTTGTTCGGGACGCGGGTCGATCAGCTGCCGGAGAGTTATCGCCGTTATCTGGTCAACGGCATCAGGCGCGAACTGGGTTTCGGCGCGGTGCCGGTGCGGCTGACGGTCCGCGCGCCGCGCAATCCTTTCGACGAGTGACGGCGACCAGGATCGACGCGCGGGGCATGCGCTGCCCCTGGCCGGTCGTCCGCCTGGCCAGGGCGGTTCGCGAAGGGGCGTCGGAGGTTCTGATCCTCGCCGACGATCCGATCGCACCGGGCGAGATCGCGGCGCTGGCCCAGGCACGCGGATGGGGGGTCGTGGCGGCGGATGAGACGCATGGCTGGCTCATATCGACGACAGCAGCGTGACCTTTATTGTACATTTCGTTGTCGAAACGAAAAATGGGCCTAATACGATAGTCTTAGAGTAACCGCTCGTTTACGCCCCCTCCCTAGGGTGAGTCGGACCTGGCAGGGTGCGAACAGGGGCGAGACATGGCTCATAGCGGCATGCATGTGGTGAACTGGACGACGTTCGGCGAGACCCGCGATCTGATCGGAAGCGATTTCGCGCGGATCCTCGGCTATTATCGCGAGGATGCCGCGAAGTGCGTCGTCGCGGTCGAGCAGGCCTACAAGATTCGCGATGCGGTCGCGATGGTACGGCCGGCCCACACGCTCAAGGGCGACTCGCTGCAGTTCGGGGGAGAAGCGCTTGGTGCGCTTGCCGAGCAGATCGAACATAGCGCCCGCCGCAGCGTCGAGATGCAGGCCCCGCCCGAAAAGCTCGACGATGAAATCCTGCGGCTACGTCCCCTGCTTATCGAAACGCTCGCACATTTCGAGCGGGAGATGACGCGCGGCGCCGTGCCTGCGATGCCGGTGGCGCCATTCCGGCGGCCTGCCATGGCAGCCGGGTTCGGGCGCAAGCGGGCCTGAACGCCGAAACGGCCGCTCATCGGAGCGGCCGTCGGCTTGTCTTGCTGCGTTTTCCGGATGGTCGGGTGATCCCACCTGACCCAAGTCGCTATTCGTGCGCCGGCTTCGACTGAAGCTGGATGTAGTTCTGGATGCCCATCCGCTCGATCATCTCGAACTGCTTTTCGAGCATGTCGACATGCTCTTCCTCGGATTCGAGGATCGACTGCAGCAGATCGCGCGTGCCGAAGTCGCGGACCTGCTCGCAATAAGCGATCGCTTCCTTCAGCTGCGGGATGGCGTCGTTCTCCAGCGCGAGATCGGCCTTGAGAACCTCCTCAACGGTCTCGCCGATACGCAGCCGGCCGAGCATCTGGAAATTGGGCAGTCCGTCGAGAAACAGGATGCGTTCCGCAAGCCGGTCGGCATGCTTCATCTCGTCGATCGATTCCTCATATTCGCACTTGGCGAGCTTCGCGACACCCCAATGTTCGAGCATCCGGAAATGCAGGAAATATTGGTTGATTGCGGTCAGCTCGTTCTTGAGCGTCTCGTTGAGAAATTCGATGACTTTTGCGTCACCCTTCATGTGGACCTCCAATGTCGTCGAGCCGTTCGATAGACGAAATGCCCGATGCTGTGAAGGGTTCCAATCGAATACTTCCGAAAAGATCCAAATATAAACAAGGGTTTGCAGCTGATATTCATTCGCACCGAAAGCGAAAGTCATTCGCAGGCAAATAAAAAGGCCGCCCATGAGGCGGCCAGGAGACGATTGAATGGCAAGGCCGTTCAGACGGCGACCGATTCTTCCTCAATGATGCTGCGGGCGAAGGGCAGGCACTGGCCACAGCGCGGGCGCCGGCCCAGCGTCTGATAAGCGCTGCGCGGGCAGCTGGCTCCCTTGCGGGCGGCGTCGCGGACATCGGATTCACGAATCGCGTTGCAGATACAAACGAGCATTCGACACCTCTCGAATCGACGTTTACGGCTATTGCGACTGACTATCAATAGTTTTTGATAGCCCGCGTCGCACTTCGTCGCATCTTCGCGCTTTCCCTTGGCGGCGTGAGCCGATAGGCGCCGGGCCATGGCCCGAGACAGTGATCGCAGCGCGACCGTCGCAACCGCTTTCGGGCGGGCGCGCGGTTATGAATCTGCGGCCCGCGTCCAGCGCCTGGTGGCCGACGACCTCGCCCGCCGCATTGTCGCAGCGGGTGTCGCCACTCGGCCCGATCTGTTGGAAGTGGGCTGTGGAACCGGCTTCCTGACGGCTGCGCTGCGAGGTGCACTGACGGGCGCCCGCTGGACCGTCACCGATCTATCCCCCGCGATGGTGGAAAGAGCCCGGCGCTCGATGGCCGATGCCTTGGGGGCCGATGCGCGCTGGCTGGCGCTCGACGGCGAACGCGCCGATAGGTCGCTGGGCCGGTTCGACCTGATCGCCTCGAGCATGGCCTTTCAGTGGTTCGAGGATCTCCCCGGCGCGATCGGGCGGCTGGCGTCGATGCTCAAGCCCGGTGGCCTGCTCGCCTTCGCGACGATGGTGGATGGCAGCTTCGAAGAGTGGACGTCGATCGTGGAAGCGCTCGGCTGGCCGCGCGCCACGCCCACTTACCCGTCGGCGGAAAGGATAGGGGCGATGGCCCCCGCCGGATTTGATGTGCGGGTGGATCAGGTCGCCTTTCCCGATCCGCAACGCGACGGCCGATCCTTCCTGCGCGATCTCAAGGCGATCGGGGCCGGCACCCCCGCACCCGGCTATCGGCCCTTGCCACCGGCTGTCCTGCGCGAAGCGATGGCGCGTTTCGACGCCGGCCCGCGCACAGTGAGCTACGCGATCGCCTTCTGTCTGGCCCGCGCGCCCGGCCCCTGACGGACGCGGTCAGCCGCTGTTGCGCAGCGCGGTGGCGATGGCGTTGATCGACAGCTGGATCCCCTCGCGCACGCGCGGGTCGTCCTCGCCCGAGCGGTGGCGCTTGAGCAGTTCGATCTGGAGCAGGTTGAGCGGCTCGATATAGGGCAAGCGCAGCCGGATCGACTGGTCGAGCGACGGGTTCTTCTGCAGCAGCCGGGTCTGGCGGGTAATCGACAGCAGCGCGTCCTGCGTCATCTGCCAGCCGTCGCGGATCTGACCGAAGATCGCCTTGCCCATCGCCTGATCCTCGACCAGCGCGACATAATGTTCCGCGATGTCCATGTCGGACTTGGCGAGCACCATCTCCAGATTGGCGAGGGTCGACTGGAAGAAAGGCCAGGCCTCGAGCATCTCGCGCAGCAGCCCGATGTCGCTGTGCCCTTTCAACCCATGGCCCACGCCGAACCAGCCTGGCAGCATGACGCGCGCCTGCGCCCAGCTGAACACCCAGGGGATGGCGCGCAGATCCTCGATCCGGTCGCTCTTGGTGCGGCTGGCAGGGCGCGATCCGATCTTGAGGTCGGCGATCTCGGCAATCGGGGTCATCTGCCGGAAGAACTGGCGGAAGCCTTCGGTCTCATAGACCAGACCGCGATAGGCCTTGAACGCGCGGCCCGAAATTTCGTCCATCGCGGCGAAGAAGCGCTTGGCATCCTTCGGTGCGAGCGCTTCCTTCTCCAGCGAGGCGAGCAGCGTGGCCGAAGCCATCGCCTCCAGATTGGCCGAAGCGCTCTCGCGGGTGCCATATTTGGCGGCGATCACTTCGCCCTGTTCGGTAATGCGGATGCGCCCCTGCACGGTGCCGTGCGGCTGGGCGAGGATGGCGGCGAAGCTCGACCCGCCGCCGCGCCCGACCGCGCCGCCACGACCGTGGAACAGCTGGATCGCGCTGCCCGCCTTGGCAAAGACCGGCTTCAGCGCGCTCGACGCCTCATGCAGGCTCCAGACCGAGGTCAGATAGCCGCCATCCTTGTTCGAATCCGAATAGCCGACCATCACCTCCTGATGGCCGCGCGCGGCGGTGATCGCGGCCACCTCGGGCAGGCCGAACCAGCGCGTCATCACTTCGGGCGCGCGCTGGAGATCGCCGATCGTTTCGAACAGCGGCACCGCCATGATCGCGGCCGTCGGTGGATCGCCCGGCACGTAAAGACCGGCTTCCTTGAGCAGGATATTGACCTCGAGCATGTCCGACACGCTTTCGGCCTTGGAGATCAGATAGGTGGTGATCGCCTCACGACCGTAAAGCCGGTGGGCCTCGGCGGCCGCCTCGACGATCGCCAGTTCGGACAGCGTTTCTTCGGCATAGTCGCCGAAGGGGGTGCGCAAAAGGCGCTTCGACGCCAGTTCGGTCCGCAGCAGTGCAACGCGCGCCTCTTCGTCCAGCGCCAGATAGTCGTCCTCGACGCCGGCCACCTTGAGCAGGTCTGCGATAACCCGCTCATGCACGTCGGCATTCTGCCGCATGTCGAGGGTTGCTAGGTGGAAGCCGAAGGTCTCGACCGCGCGGATCAGCCGGCCCAGCGCGCCGCTGCCCGACAGCGAGCCTGCCCCTGTGCGGTTGAGCGCATGGGCGATCTCGACCAGATCGGCACGAAGTTCGGCCGGGGTCTGATAGGGACCCTTTTCCGCATCGGTTGCCGGCACGCGGCCCGGCAGACGGCCGGTCAGCATTTCATAGGTCTTGGACAGGCGCGAATAGATGCCGGTGATCGCGCGGCGATAGGGTTCGTCGCTGCGCGCCGAGCTCTTGTCGCCCGAGGCTTCGGCGAGCTTCTCGACCTCCCAGGTCGCCTCGGCCAGTTCGGTCGAGATCGACAGTTCGGCACCGAGGAGGTGAAGCTCGTTCAGATAATAGCCGATGACGGTTTCCGCCGCGCGCGACAGAGCAAGGCGAAGCGACTCTGCCGTCACGAAGGGATTGCCGTCGCGGTCCCCGCCGATCCAGCTGCCGGGGCGCAGGAAACTGGCCGGACGGTGGCCGAGCGCGCGCTGCCAGCGCGAGTAGAGCGCGGGCAGGGTCGGCAGGAAGATGTCGCGCAGATAGGCGAGCGCAGTCTCGACCTCGTCGGCGACATAGAGCCGCTCGCGCCGCAGTGGGCGGGTCTGCCACAGCAGCGCGATCTGGCGGTAGATCGCCTGGTCGATCAGGTCGCCATCGGCCGTTTCGGTGCGGCCGATGTCCTTGAGCATCATCAGTTCGGCGATCTTGTTGCGATGATCGATCATGCTCTTGCGCCGCACCTCGGTCGGGTGGGCGGTCAGCACGGGCGCGATCAGTGCCTGTTCGAGCATCTGGACGACCTGCGAGCGCGATATGCCTTCGCCTTCGAGCCGGTCGAGTGCCGAGGCGACGTCGGCGCCCGGTTCGGCGGCGATCCCCTGCCGATCCTCGGCAAGGTTGGCGAGCATCGAAAAGAGCATGAAGCCGCGCACAAAGGCCAGCGTGTCGTCGAGTGTCAGCGCATCCAGCCCCGTATCGATCTCGTGCGAGCCCACGATTCCGCGCGCGCGGTCGACCGAGGCGGAGCGGATATATTCGATCCGCCGGAACAACGCCTCCCCGCCATAGGCCTTGATCACGTCGCCGAGCAGGCGGCCGAGGAAGCGGATATCCGGATTCTGGGTGATGGGCGGGGCGCTGGACATGCCCGAATGCTGCGCCGCAATATGGGCGTCGTCAATAGCGCGCCTGTCCGCCCCGCCGCCGCGCTTATCCGTCGGTTGCGAAAATCTCTTCGAGGAAGTTGCGCATCGCCTGCCAGCTGCGCCGGTCGGCGCGCGGGCTGTACATCTCTTCCCGAGCGGGGTTGGTGAAGGCGTGGACGGTGTGGCCATAGCTGTGCAGCTGCCAGTCGGCGCCGGCCTCGGTCAGCTCCTTCGACAGGGCGAGGACCGTTTCGGGCGGGTCGAGCGGATCGTCCCAGCCATGGAGCACCAGAACCTTGGCCGTAACCTCCGCGTTGGGGAAGGGAGGTGCGTCATAGACGCCATGGAAGCTGACGACGCCTGCGACGTCTGCGCCAGCACGCGCGAGGTCGAGCACGCATTTGCCGCCGAAGCAGAAGCCGATCGCCGCGACCCGCGAAGGATCACCCGGTGCGCCGGTGTCGCGCGCCATGCGGAGCGAGGCAAGCAGCCTGTCACGCAGAAGGCCCCGCTCGGCGTCCATCTCGCCCATGCGCGCGAGCGCCTCGTCGAAATCGCGCGGCCAGTTGCCGAGGCCATAGACGTCGATGGCCACCCCGACATAGCCGAGCTCGGCGAGCGAACGGGCCTTGGCTTCCTCGAAGCCGGTGCGGCCCATGAAGGTGCCCGCGACGATCACGATCGGCCGAAGCTCGGCGCTGCTGTCGTCCCAGGCGGCATAGGCTTCGAACCTAACGCCTTCATGCTCGTATTGGATGGTGCTGTTCGCGATGGCCATATCTGCTCCAGTGTCTTGGACCGGTGCCTATTCGCGCGAGGAAACACCGATTTGCAAGGGTGACAGGAAGGCGGCTGCCCACTAAGAGGCCCGTTCCGTCTCTTACGGTCGATGCTGCGGCGTCAGGCAGGGCTCTCTCCCGCCGCGCCGCCAAGAAGGGGAAGTGATGCCGACGCTCGTCCTTATCCGCCATGGTCAGTCCGCGTGGAACCTCGAAAACCGCTTCACAGGATGGTGGGACGTCAACCTGACCGAGCAGGGCATCGCTGAAGCGAAGGCAGCCGGCGAGCTGATGGCGGCCAAGGGCCTCGACTTCGACCAATGCTATACCAGCTTCCAGACCCGCGCGATCAAGACGCTGAACCTCGCACTCGAGGCGATGGGGCGGCTGTGGCTGCCGGTCGAGAAGGACTGGCGGCTGAACGAGCGCCATTATGGCGGCCTCACCGGCCTGAACAAGGCGGAGACCGCCGCCAAGCATGGCGACGCCCAGGTCAAGGTCTGGCGGCGCAGCTTCGACATTCCGCCGCCCGTGCTGGAAGAGGGCGGTGAGTTCGACCTGTCGAAAGACCGCCGCTATGCGGGTATCGCCATTCCGAACACCGAAAGCCTCAAGGACACGATCGCGCGTGTCCTGCCCTATTGGGAGCAGCGGATCGCCCCCGATCTGAAGGCCGGCAAGCGGGTTGTCATCTCTGCGCACGGCAATTCGCTGCGCGCGCTGGTCAAGCATCTGTCGCACATTCCCGACGACGAGATCACCGAACTGGAAATCCCGACCGGTCAGCCGATCGTCTATGAACTCGACGACGCCCTGAACGCGCGCGACCGCTATTATCTGTCGGAACGCTGATATAGCAGGGAATCGCCGCAGCATTGCGGCGACGCTGGAAGTGCGGGTGGAGAGGACCACCGGAGATTGGGGATGCACATGGCCGCAGAGGCACTGATCGGAATCATCATGGGCAGCCGGTCCGACTGGGAAACCATGTCGCACGCCGCCGCCACCCTCGATGCGCTGGAGGTCCCCTATGAGGCGAAGGTCGTCTCGGCGCACCGCACCCCGCAGCGGCTCTACGATTATGCCACCTCGGCAGCCGGGCGTGGCCTCAAGGTCATCATCGCCGGAGCCGGCGGCGCCGCGCATCTGCCGGGCATGGCGGCGTCGATGACGCGTCTCCCCGTGCTCGGGGTGCCGGTCGAATCCAAGGCGCTCAAGGGCATGGATAGCCTTCTTTCGATCGTGCAGATGCCCGGTGGCATTCCCGTGGGGACGCTCGCGATCGGCAAGCCTGGCGCGATCAATGCGGCGCTGCTCGGCGCGGCGATCCTGGCGACGCACGACGAGGCGCTTGCAGCCCGACTCGAAGCCTGGCGTGCACGCCAGACCGCTGACGTCGCCGAGGAGCCGTTCGATTGAGCGCGGCCCTGATCCCGCCCGGCACGACGATCGGCATTGTCGGTGGTGGCCAGCTCGGCCGCATGCTCAGCATCGCTGCCGCCCAGCTCGGCTATCGCTGCGCGATCTTCGCGCCGGAACCGAGCGGCCCTGCGGCCGACGTATCGGCGCGCTGGGTGCAGGGCAATTATGACGATCTCGACGCGCTCCAGGCCTTCGCGCAGAGCGTCGACCTGATCACCTACGAGTTCGAGAATATCCCGGTCGGCCCGCTGGAGGCGCTGCGCGTGCCCTTGGCGCCTCATCCGCGCGCGCTTGCGACGGCGCAGGATCGCGCGACCGAAAAGGCCTTCGTCCAGGCGATCGGCGGCCGGCCGGCGCCCTGGGCCGTGGTCAGCAGCCGCGAGGATCTGGACGCTGCGGTCAAGCTGATCGGTGCCCCAGCGATCCTCAAGACCCGGCGCTTCGGCTATGACGGCAAGGGCCAGGCTCGGCTCAAGACTGCCGCCGACGCCGACGAGGCCTGGGCATCGCTCGCCTGGGAGCCAGCGGTGCTCGAAGGCTTCGTCGAATTCGAGCGCGAATTCTCGATCCTGGTCGTGCGCGGCCGCGACGGCACGATCGCAACCTGGGATCCCGTGCTCAACGTCCATGAAGACGGGATATTGGCGCTGTCGACGGTTCCCGCAGGCCTGTCCGATGCCTCCGTCGAAGCTGCGAAGGCGCTGGCCGGCAAGATCGTGACCGAGCTCGACTATGTCGGCGTGCTGGCGATCGAATTTTTCGACACCGACGCCGGTCCCGTGTTCAACGAAATGGCCCCGCGCGTGCACAATAGCGGCCACTGGACGATCGAGGGCGCGGTCGCGTCGCAGTTCGAGAACCACATCCGTGCGATCTGCGGTCTCCCGCTCGGATCGACTGCACGCGCCGCGCCCCGCGTCGAGATGCGGAACCTGATCGGAGAGCAGGCCTCGCATTGGGATCTGATCCTGTCCGATCCGGCGGCCCATCTGCATCTTTACGGCAAGGGACAGGCACGGCCGGGTCGCAAGATGGGCCATGTGACGAAGCTGTTTTTCGACTGAGGTCAGGGGCTGGCGACGGGGCGCTCAGGCGTCGGCCTCACACTTGCCTGTCGATCCCATATTCGGCGCTGACGTCGCGCTTGAAGCCCTGCAGGCGGATCGGCTTCGACCCGGCACAGACCGGTGCCCCCACGATGCGCATCCATCGGATGCCGCCGTCGGCAGGACGCAGTTCGACGTCGAGGGTGAAGCCGCGTCGATGGCGCAGCGCATAGTCGCGCAGCTTTTCCATCGCGACTCTCGATGGTTCGGCATAGAAATGCAGGGCATCCGATCGCACGACCGGCCCCCCGCGCGGTAGGCCGAACAGATCGTACACGCCCTCGGACCAGCTGAGGCTGCCATCAGTCAGATCGCAATCCCAAAGGCCGATCCCCTTGCGGGTCAGGAGCGGACGATCGAGCGCGGGGACGATCGCCTCCTTGCCGGCCCAGCTGAACACGCAGCCGAGGTCGAAGCGCTGGGCGCGCTCGAACAGCGGCCAGCTGTGCGTTAGTGGCGAAGGGTCGAGCGATGAACCCAGATGAGCCTCCCGTCGATCGGAGCGGGGATTATGCGCGAAAATCCTAACAGTTCGTGACTGTCGAAAGGTCGAGCCGGCCTCAGGGCTGTCCCGTTGCGGGACGGCCTCAGCTGCGGCGCACCCCGGTCATCTCGGCCTTGCCGAAGGCGCCCATCGTCACCGTGCCGGACAGGCGGTCGCCCTCGACGACCGCCTTGCCCACCAGCGTCAGGCGCATCGGCTTCTCGGTCGGCATCTTCCAGATCAGCCGATCGCCCTCAATGCGGCCGTCGATCACGGGCAGTTCGCCGACATCGGCGACATTGCTGCCCGTGAAGCGGTCACCGTCGCGGACGATGGTGAAGACCGAGGCCTGCTCGCCGAACGGCGCCTTGGTCACGCAGTCCCAGATTTCGACGCTCACTGGCCGACCTGCACCTTCTCGACCGGCAGGCCCAGGTCCTTCAGCTGCGGCTCGACCTTGGCGGCGTCGCCGACGACGATCCAGATCAGATCGTCGGGTCGGATGGCCTTGCGGGCGGCAGCATCGAGGTCGGACGCCTTCATCGCGCGGTAGCGGGCGGGCAGCTTCTCATAATAGTCGTCGGGCCGGCCAAGCGTATCGAGCGAGATCAGCGCGCCGAGCAGGTCGCCCGAGGTCTCGAACGAACCGGGCAGCGAGCGGATCTGGTTGTTGATCGTGCGGTCGCGCTCTTCCTCGGTCACCCCCTTGGTTGTCAGAAATTCCTTCATGTCGGCGATGGCGGCGGCGATCGAGGCGCCGGTCTTGTCGGTCTGGACCGGGGCGATCACGTAGAGCGGCATCGTCTCGCGCAGCATCTGCGCCTGGGTGAGGGCGCCATAGGCCCAGCCCTTGTTCTCGCGCAGGTCCATGTTGAGCCGCGAAAGGAAGCTGCCGCCGACCACTTCGTTGGCGGTGACGAGGTCGAGCGGGTCGTCCACCCCGCGCGTCGGCAGCAATTCGCCGGCGAGGATGTAGCTTTGCGGGCTCTGCGGCCGGTCGACCAGGACGATCCGCGCAGGACGCGCCATGCGGTCCATGCGGAACTGCTTCTCACCCTTGGGCGCAGCCGGCTTGGCCCAGCTACCGAAACGAGCCTCGAGCAGGGGCTTCAGTTCGGCGAGGGTCGTGTCGCCGGTCACGAAAATCCGCGCATTGTCCGGACGCAGCCAGCGGTCGTGGAAGGCGAGCAGGTCGGTGCGGGTGACCGCCTTGACGCCTTCCTCCGTTCCGCTGCCCGACATCGGGACGCCATAAGGGTGGAGCTTGCCGTAGAGCAGGCTCGGCATGATGCGCCGGGCGATGCCGCGCGGCTGGGCGTTTTCGGCCGCGATGCCGGCGAGCACCTGATTGCGCAGGCGCTCGATCTCGGCCGGCGCGAAGGTCGGCCGCTGGATCACGTCGGCGAGCAGGTCGAGTGACGGCGCGAGATTGGCCTTGAGCGCGAACATCGAGACGTTGGTACGGTCCATAGTCGCCGAGCTGGCGATCTGCGCGCCAAGCCGTTCCTGCGCCTCGGCCAGCGCGATCGAGTCGCGCTTGCCCGCACCCTCGTCGAGCAGCGCGAGGGTCAGGCCCTGCGTACCCAGCTTCTCCTTCGGATCGGCGGCATGGCCCGCGTCGAAGCTGACCGAGATGCGCAGGGTCGGGACAGTCGTGCGGCGCGCGAACACGACCGGGATGCCGTTGGACAGGGTCGTGCGCTCGATCGCGGGGAAGGTGAGGTCGTTGATCGCCTCGACCGGCGGGGGCGACGAGCGGTCGACCGCGGCGGTCGGACGATGCGTCATCGAAATGGCGGGCGCGGCGGCACCACCTTCGAGACGCGGGCTGCGATAATAGCGCGGCGCCATCGACCCGCCCTCGGGCGAGCCCTTGGCCGCGCCACCGGCGATCGCCATGTCCTGTTCGGTCCGTTCGCCCGGCTCGACCGTCAGGCGGAAGGCTGGCCGCATCAGCCACTTTTGCAAGGCGGCCTTGATGGTCTGCGGAGTCGCTGCGGCTGCGGCGGCGAGGTCCTTCTTGTACTTTTCGGGATCGTTGGAATAGACCGCGCCCTCGGCCAGCGTCACCGCCTTGCCGCTGAATCCGCCGACCGTTTCGAGGCCGGAGATTTCGCCCGCGACCTGGCGCGTCGCGGCGCGCTGCACCTCGTCGGCGGTGGGGCCGGTGCGGATATAGTCGGCGATCAGCCGGTCGAGCTCGGCCGCGACCTTCGCCGCGTCGACGCCGGGCTTCACGTCGGCGGTCACCTCGACCAGCGACATCTTCTCGAACTGCTGCACGCCTGCGGTCACCGAGACGGCGGTCTTGTCCTTGCGGACCAGCGCATTGTCGAGCCGCGAGGAGGCGAGCCCGCCGAGAATGTCCATGCCGAGGTCGAGCGGGATCAGATCGGGATCGTTGAGCCCCGGCACCACCCAGTTGCGATAGATGCGCGTCTGGGCGACGCGGTCCTTCATCACCTGGTCGACCGGCGCCTTCAGCGTCGGGATGGTGACGGCGGCGCGCGGCGTTTCCGGTCCGCGCGGGATGTCGCCGAACCATTTGGTGACCTTGGCCCTGGCGGTCGCGACGTCGACATCGCCGGCCAGCACGAGCACCGCATTGTTCGGACCATAATGCGAGCGGAACCAGGTTTTGACGTCGTCTAGGCTGGCGGCGTCGAGGTCGCTCATCGAACCGATGGTCGAATGGCGATAGGGGTGGCCTTCGGGGAAGAGCGCGGCGAGCTGCGCATATTCGACCAGCCCATAGGGCTCGTTATCGCCCTGGCGCTTTTCGTTCTGGACGACGCCGCGCTGGTTATCGAGCTTCGCCTTGTCGATCGCTCCGACCAGATGGCCCATGCGATCGGATTCCAGGAACAGCGCGAGATCGAGCGCGCCGGTCGGCACCGTCTCGAAATAGTTGGTGCGGTCGAACCAGGTCGTGCCGTTGACGTCGGTCGCGCCGACCGACTCGAGCGGCTTGAAGAAGTCCTCATTCGCGTTCTCGGACCCGTTGAACATCAGATGTTCGAACAGATGCGCGAAGCCGGTCTTCCCCGCAGGCTCGTCCTTCGACCCGATATGATACCAGACCGACACCGCGACCACGGGCGCCTTGCGGTCGGTGTGGACGATCACGCGCAGGCCATTGTCCAGCGTGAAGCTCTGATAGGGGATGTCGACCTGCTTCACGAGCTCGGCGACGGGCACGGGCGCCTTGGGCATGGCGGCGAGCGAGGGCATGCTGAGGGCCGTCGCGAACAGCAGGGCGGCGACGGGACGGAACAGGCTGCGGCGCATTCAGGAACTTTCCGGATGGGGGAAGATTGCCGGTCAATCTAGCCTTTGCCGCCAAGGGTGCAATATCCATGCAATACGCCGGTCAGACGAAGCGGTGCATTGGTCGATCAGGCAGCGAGACATGTTAGCGCGGGAACCACTTGTGTTGCACAAAAGCCACACCATATCGTGGGTCATGGAAGGCAGGGATCAGGCATGAACCTCGAAAAATTCACCGACCGTTCGAAGGGCTTTCTCCAGTCCGCGCAGACCGTCGCGATCCGGATGAGCCATCAGCGCGTCTCCCCCGAACATCTGCTCAAGGCGCTGCTCGAGGACGAGCAGGGCATGGCGACCGGGCTGATCAAGGCCTCGGGCGGCGATCCCGCGATCGCGCTCAAGGCGACCGACGGGGCGCTTGCGCGTGTGCCCTCGGTCAGCGGCAGCGGTGCGCAGCAGACCCCCGGGCTCGACAATGATCTCGCCCGCGTCCTCGACCAGGCGGAGCAGGTCGCGCAGAAGGCGGGCGACTCCTATGTCACCGTCGAGCGGATGCTGCTCGCGCTGGTGCTGTCCTCCACGACGGCGGCCGGCAAGGCGCTGGCCGAGGCCGGCGTGCGGGCCGAGGCGCTCAACGGCGCGATCAATCAGCTGCGTGGCGGGCGTAGCGCCGACACCGCGAGCGCCGAGGATCGCTATGACGCGCTCAAGAAATTCGCCCGCGACCTGACGGCGGCCGCCCGCGACGGCAAGCTCGACCCGGTGATCGGCCGCGACGAGGAAATCCGCCGCACGATCCAGGTGCTGGCGCGCCGGACCAAGAACAATCCCGTGCTTATCGGTGAGCCCGGCGTAGGCAAGACCGCGATCGCCGAGGGTCTGGCACTGCGCATCGCCAATGGCGACGTGCCCGACGGCCTGAAGGACCGCAAGGTGATGGCGCTCGACATGGGCTCGCTGATCGCCGGCGCCAAATATCGCGGCGAGTTCGAGGAGCGGCTCAAGGGCGTGCTCGACGAGGTCAAGGGCGCCGAAGGGCAGATCATCCTGTTCATCGACGAGATGCACACGCTGATCGGCGCGGGCAAGTCCGAGGGCGCGATGGATGCGGGCAATCTGCTGAAGCCCGCTCTGGCGCGCGGTGAGCTCCACTGCATCGGTGCGACGACGCTCGACGAATATCGGAAATATGTCGAGAAGGATCCGGCACTGCAGCGGAGGTTCCAGCCGGTCTTCGTCGGCGAGCCGACGGTCGAGGACACGATCTCGATCCTGCGCGGGCTCAAGGAAAAATATGAGCTGCACCATGGCGTGCGGATCACCGATGGCGCGATCGTCTCGGCGGCGACGCTGAGCAACCGCTACATCACCGACCGCTTCCTGCCCGACAAGGCGATCGACCTCATGGATGAGGCCGCCTCGCGTCTGCGCATGGAGGTCGAGTCGAAGCCCGAGGAGATCGAGATTCTCGATCGCCGGATCATCCAGCTCAAGATCGAGCGGGAGGCGCTGAAGAAGGAAACCGATGCCGCCTCGCGTGATCGCCTCGACGCGCTCGAGGGCGATCTGGTCGAACTGGAGGAGCAGTCGGCCGAGCTCACCCAGCGCTGGCAGGGCGAGAAGGAGAAGATCAATGCCGAGGCGAAGCTCAAGGAGCAGCTCGATGCGGCCCGGATCGAACTCGATCAGGCGCAGCGCCGGGGCGATCTCGGCCGTGCGGGCGAGCTCAGCTATGGGGTGATCCCCGGTCTTGAGCGCGAACTGGCGGAGGCACAGTCTGCCTCGGCCGGGGCGATGCTGCGCGAGGAGGTGACGAGCGAGGACATCGCCGGGATCGTCAGCCGCTGGACGGGTATTCCCGTCGACAAGATGCTCGAGGGCGAACGCGAGAAGTTGCTCGCGATGGAGGAGGAACTCGGCCGCCGTGTGATCGGGCAGAAGGATGCGATCGAGGCCGTGTCGCGCGCCGTGCGTCGCAGCCGCGCCGGGCTGCAGGATCCCAATCGTCCGCTGGGCAGCTTCCTGTTCCTTGGCCCGACCGGCGTCGGCAAGACCGAGCTGACCAAGGCGCTGGCCGAATTCCTGTTCGACGACAGTGCGGCGATGGTCCGGATCGACATGTCCGAGTTCATGGAGAAGCACTCCGTCGCCCGGCTGATCGGCGCCCCTCCGGGCTATGTCGGCTATGAGGAGGGCGGCGTCCTGACCGAGGCCGTCCGCCGTCGACCCTATCAGGTGATCCTGTTCGACGAGGTCGAGAAGGCGCATGGCGACGTGTTCAACGTGCTGCTGCAAGTGCTCGACGACGGGCGGCTGACCGACGGGCAGGGGCGCACGGTCGACTTCTCGAACACGCTGATCATCCTGACCTCCAACCTCGGCAGCCAGTATCTCGCCAATCTGGGCGACGGGCAGGGAGTCGAGACGGTCGAGGATCAGGTGATGGACGTGGTGCGCGCCCATTTCCGGCCCGAGTTCCTCAACCGGCTGGACGAGATCATCCTGTTCCACCGGCTGGGCCAGGAGCATATGGGCCCGATCGTCGACATCCAGGTCGGCCGCGTCGGCAAGCTGCTCAAGGATCGCAAGATCCGGCTCGACCTGACCGACGGCGCGCGGGCCTGGCTGGGCCGGGTCGGTTACGACCCGGTCTATGGCGCCCGCCCGCTCAAGCGTGCCGTGCAGAAATATCTGCAGGATCCGCTGGCCGAAGCGCTGCTGCGCGGCGAGGTGCCGGATGGCTCGACCCTGCGGATCGGCGAAGGCGACGGGCGGCTGACGCTGGACGTGGCCTGAGGTGGGGAGAGGGCGGGGTCATGGCCCCGCCTTCCTCCATTCTGGAGAATAGGGCGCGTAAACAGGCGGATGACAGGCGCGCGATGCGCATGTTATTCTGCGACTTCGCACAGGAAAAATCACCGGGGATCTCCGCCATGAAGTCGTTTCTTTCCGTCGCCCTGATCGCGTCCTTCTCGCTGTCTACCGCCGCATTCGCGGCCGAGAGCGGCACCAAGAAGGACAAGAAGGACCCGGATCGCCTCATTTGCCGGTCTGAGGAAGTTCTGGGATCGCGCCTCGCCAAGAACAAGCGCTGCCTGACCGCTGCACAATGGGACGAGGAGCGCCGTGCGCAGCGTACTCTGATCGACCGCGCGCAGGCGACCAACTTCAAGAACAACTGATCAGGGGGCGCCGGTTATCCGGCGACCCCATCCGGTCACAGTGTGTAGCCCATCGACCTGGCCCAGGGAGCGAGGATGGGCAGCACCGGCTCCATGTAGGAGCGATAGCGTTCCCACTGTCCTGCCGAACGGCGATAGATCGGTTCGGTCACCTGCGAATAGCTGGCCGTGCGGATATGGTCGCGCTTCGCGGCGCTCGCACGATTGTCGAG
>NZ_JAGMXV010000047.1 GCF_018006725.1 Rhizorhabdus sp. | reverse complement strand
GTCGGCCGCTTTCTGCGGCTTCGCCGAGGCCGAGCGCGGCGGACATCCTGGAACGCGCCGCATTCGACGCGGCAGTCGCCATGCCGCGCATTCCAGCGCCGACGCTCGACGATCCGCTTGCTTCCTGTCCGAGCTTGTACGCCGTGCCAGCGGCCGACCCCATGCTGGTGCCGGCTCGAACCGCACTGAGACCTGCCGCCGCGAGACCGCGCGCAGCGCCGACGGCGCCGGCGCCGCCCAGGACGATGATGCCGCCGGCACCCAGCGCCGTACCGAAGGCCGAACCGGCACCGAGCTGCGGCGCGCCGGAGACGAGACCCGAGGCAATGCCGGGGCCGAAAATGCCGAGACCGAACAGCGCCAGGCTGGCGAGCACGAGGCTGAGCGCCTGACCGATGTCGGGCTCCTGCCCCTGCAAGGCCGTGGTGAACTGCGAGAAATAGTTGGAGCCGATGCCGACGATGACCGCCAGGACCATGACCTTGATGCCGGAACTCACGACGTGCCCCAGCACGCGCTCGGCGAGGAAGCTTGTCCGATTCCAGAGGGCAAACGGCACGAGGATGAAGCCGGCCAGCGAGCTCAATTTGAACTCGATGATCGTCACGAACATCTGCACTGCAAGGATGAAGAAGGCGAGGATGACGAGCACCCACGCGATGAGCAGGACCATGATGGTCAGGAAATTATCGAAGAAGCTGGTGAAGCCCATCATCTGCGAGGCTTGTTCGAGCAGCGGCCAGGCGGCGGAGAAACCGGTCCCGGCGAGGCGCCCGGGCTTGAGCAGATCGGCCGCGGCCATGCCGCCGCCGCCGGCGGTGAGGCCGGCCTGTGCGAACGAGCGGAAGATGATGTCGGCCAGCGTCGAGAAGCTGTTCAGGATGAACGCGAACGCGCCGATGTAGAGAATCTTGCGGATCAATCGGCCGAGGACGTTGTCCTCACCGCCGAGCGCCCAGAACAGGCCCGCCAGTGTGATGTCGAGCGCGATCAGCGTCCGGCTGAGGAAGCTGACGTCGCCGCCCAGCAGACCGAACCCGCTGTCGATATAGGTGATGAAGGCCTGCATGAACTGGTCGATGACGTTGAGGTCGTTCACGGTGGCTGGTGTCCTGACAAGGTTAAGAAGATGCCGCGGGGCGCGCCTGGGGGAGCTGCGACGCGCCCCGCGGCGACATCGGCGGAGGGGCGAGGCCCGCCGATGCCAGACCGGCTCCGCCTATTGGGGGGTGTAGGCGTTGCCAGAGCCGAGGAATTTTTTGGTCGCGCCCTGCGCGTCGGACTGCGCTTGGGTCCGATTGGCACGCTCGATCACATCGGCACGGTATTGGGCCGCCATCAGCGTCTGGAGCTGGAACTGCTGCTTGGCGACGAGGGCGAGCAGCTGGTTCGTGGCCTGCTGCGCCTGAAGCGCACCCTGTGCGCCCTGGCTCCGTTGGACGATGCCGTTCAGCGTCGCAGCGTCGGCGGCGACATTCTCCACCACCTGCGCCTGCACGGTCATGGTGTGCTTGTAGGCATCCATCGACGCATCGAGCCGGGCGCGCGCGTCGACGACGTGCTGGTTGTTGGTGAGCGCCTGGTTGAAGCTCGTCGGGAACATCGACCGGAACTGCTGATCGAGCCCTGCGACGCGGAACTGGATCGCCTGTGCCTGGCCCATCAGCTGGTCGATCTGCTGGATCGTCTGGGTGATCGCCTGAAACTCGGGGAACGTGATCGTCGTCAGGTTTTTGGCCTGGTTGATCAGGCTCTGCGCCTGGTTCTGCAGCATCTGTATCTGGTTGTTGATCTGCTGCAGCGTGCGCGCGGCCGTCAGGATGTTCTGGCTGTAATTGCCCGGGTCGAACACGGTGAGTTGCGCCCGCGCCGGCGTGGTGGTCGTGACCACGCCCATCACGAGCGAGCCAGCGGCACCGACCGCAAGCGCGCTGGCCATCAGGTATTTCTTGAAAGGCAGTTTCGTCGTCATCGTCATTCTCCTCGGGGCTGGAGGGTCAGGGAGCGGGAAAGTCGGCGAGCAGATCGGCGGCCCAGCCGAGGTCGGCGTCGCGCAGGAAGCGGGCGGCGAAACCTTCGGGGTCGTCTTCGGCGAGGATGGTCTCGATCCGGCGCTGGCTGGCCGGATCTGAGGCACCGCAAAGCGCGAGCGCGATCGGCCCGAGCCCCAGCTCGAACAGGCGGTTTCCGCGCGCGGATTGCAGATAATAGTGACGCTTTGGCGTGGCCCGGCTGATAAGCTCGATTTGGCGATCGTTGAGACCAAAGCGGGCGTAGGCTTCGCGGCTCTGCGGCTCGATCGCACGGTCATTGGGAAGCAGGATGCGCTGCGGGCAGCTTTCGATGACAGCGGGCGCGATGCTGCTGCCTGCCACATCTGCGAGGCTTTGCGTCGCGAACAGCACCGCGACGTTCTTCTTGCGCAGTGTCTTAAGCCACTCCCGGATGCGCGCCGCGAAGAGCGGATGGTCGAGAAAGATCCAGGCTTCGTCGAGGATCAGCAATGTCGGCCGGCCGTCGAAGCGTTCCTCGAGCCGATGGAACAGATAGGTCAGGACCGGCGCGACGACGCTTGACTGGCCGAGCAGCGCCTCGGTTTCGAAGCACTGGACGTCGGCGAAGGCGAGACCGCTTTCGCTTGCATCGAGCAACCGGCCGTGCGGTCCGTCCAGCGTATATGGCTGGATCGCGGTGCGGAGCGCGTTCGACTGGAGCAGCAGCGCCAGTCCGGTCATCGTGCGTTCCTGCGGGGGTGCCGACGCCAGGCTGCCGAGCGCCGACCAGACCGCATCCTTGACCTCGGGAGTGACGGTCACGCGCTCAGCATCGAGGAGCGCCGCGATCCATTCGGCTGCCCAGCTCCGTTCGACGGCATCGTCGATCCGCAGCAACGGCTGGAACGCCAGGGTATCTCCGTCCGAAGCACCGAGCGCGTGGTGCGCGCCTCCCATCGCCAGCACTGCGGCGCGGGCTGAAAGGCCCTTGTCGAAAATGTAGACCTGCGCGTCGGCGTAGCGACGGAACTGCAACGCGATCAGCGCCAGCATGACCGACTTGCCAGCGCCGGTCGGACCGACCAGCATCATGTGACCGACGTCGCCGACATGGGTGGAAAGCCGGAAGGGCGTCGATCCCGCGGTCTGCGCGACCAGCAGCGGCGGCCCTTCGAGATGGGCATTGCCGATTGGCCCTGCCCATACCGAAGACAGCGGCATCAGATGCGCCAGGTTCAGCGTGTGGATGATCGGCTGACGGACATTGGCATAGACATGGCCGGGAAGTGACGAGAGCCAGGCCTCGACGGCGTTGACACCCTCGCGGATCGTCGTGAAGCCGAGGCCGCCGATGATCCGCTCGACCTGCCGGATCTTGGCTTCGACGCCTGCGCGGTCCTCGTCGCTGACGGTGATGGTCGTGGTCAGATAGCCGAAGGCGACATGGTCACCGCCGAGCGCCTGAAGCGCGAGGTCAGCGTCTGCCACTTTGTTGTCGGCGTCACTGTCGAGCAGCTGGACCGGCTGGTTGTATAGCACTTCGCGCAGAAGCGCGGTGATCGACTTGCGCTTGTTGAACCACTGGCGGCGGAGCTTGGTCAGGAGCCTGGTCGCATCGGTCTTGTCGAGGGCGATGAAGCGGGTGACCCAGCGATAGGCGAAATCGGCCTCATTGAGTGCGTCGAGAATTCCGGGCCGGCTGACGTTTGGAAAGCCGACGACCGTGAGCGTGCGCAGATGCCGAGACCCAAGCATGGGTTCGAGACCGCCGACCAGCGGTGTGTCGGCGAGCAGTGCATCGAGATACATAGGCGTCTCCGGCACCGCGACCGGATGGTGCCGGCTGGAAACCGCACCATGGAGGTAGGTCAGCGTCTCGGTCGACGAGAGCGCCCGCACCTCGGGCATGAACGCGGCGAACAGGTCGAGCGCGCGATCCGTCTCCGCGATGAAGCTCGCCAGCGCGCCGCGCCAATCGCGCCCCCCGACGGCGTCGGGCCGATCGACGAGGGATCGACCCGCGGCATCGGCGCCGTCGGCAGCGGGCAGCCAGACGAGCGTGAGATGGTAGCGGCTCTCGAAATGGGCACATTCCGCCTCGAAGCGCGCCCGCCGTTCCTCGTCGACGAGCCAAGACGCCGGATCGGGGAAGCTCCCTGCCGGATAGCCGAGCGCCTCGCGGCGCTCGGCATCGAAGAACAGCGCCCACCCTGTGCCGAACCGCTTCAGGACATTGTTCGCTCGCGCGCAGGCCGATACGAGCTCGGCTTCAGTTGCGCTCTCAAGGTCGGGTCCGCGGAACGCGAGCGTCCGCTGGAAGCTGCCGTCCTTGTTGAGGATGACGCCTTTGTCGACCAGAGCCGCCCAGGGCAGATGATCGGCGAGCCGATCGGCGCGCACGCGATATTCACGCAGGCTCAGCATGCGAGATAGCCCTTCTGTCTGAGATGGCGGACGAGGACCGGCACGAACGACGGATCGCGCCGAGTCGCGAAGACGGCGATGCTGTGCCCGACCGCCCAGACGACGATCCCGGCGATCCACTGCTGCAGACCCAGGCCGATCGCTGCGGCGAGCGTGCCGTTGACGATCGCGAGGCCGCGCGGCGCACCGCCGAGGAGGATGGGCGCTCCGAGGCTCCCGTGAATGGGAACCTCGAAGCCATCGATATGCTCGCTCACGCGACCAGTGCTCCGCCGCCGAAGCTGAAGAAGCTGAGGAAGAAGCTCGACGCAGCGAACGCGATCGAGAGGCCGAAAATGATCTGGATCAGCCGCCGGAAGCCGCCGGCGGTTTCGCCGAACGCGAGCGTCAGACCGGTCACGATGATGATGATCACGGCGACGATCTTGGCGACCGGCCCCTGCACGGAATCGAGCACCTGCTGGAGCGGCTGCTCCCACGGCATACCGGTGCCGGCGGCGTGCGCCTTGCTGGCGAGCGCCAGCCCGAGGCCGATCACGGCTCCCGCAATGAACATAGTGCGACGGTCGGGAATCCTGATGGCAGTCATGGGCGTGCTCCTTGGGGCTTGGGGGGTGGAGAGGTGTCGGCGAGCGCGTAGGCGCCTTGCGCGTCGAGGCCGGTCACGCGCGCGATCGTCTCGATGCGACGCGAGGTGCCACGGCCGGTGATGAAGACGACGACGTCGATGGCTTCTGCGATCAACTGGCGCGGGACGGTGACCACCACCTCCTGCACCAACTGCTCGATGCGGTAGAGCGCGGCGATCGCACTGTTGGCGTGGACGGTGGCGATGCCGCCCGGATGGCCCGTGTTCCAGGCCTTGAGCATGTCGAGCGCCTCGGGGCCCCGGACCTCGCCGACGATGATGCGGTCCGGCCGGAGGCGCATGGTCGAGCGTACCAGGTCGGTCATGGTGGTGACGCCAGGGCGCGTGCGCAGCGCGACGGTGTCCGGCAGGGGGCATTGGAGCTCGCGGGTGTCTTCGATCAGGATGACGCGGGCATCGACCCAGGACATCTCGGCGAGCAGGGCATTGGCCAGAGTGGTCTTGCCCGAACTCGTCCCGCCCGCGACGAGGATGTTGTAGCGCTGAGTGACTGCGGCCCTCAGCGTGTCGGCGGCACCCTCCGACATGATTCCGTCACTGACGTAATCGTCGAGCGTGTGGAGCCGTTCTGCGGGCTTGCGGATCGAAAAGCACGGTCCGGTCGAGACGGGGGGAAGCACGCCTTCGAACCGCTCGCCTGCCCGGCCCTCCAGATGGGGCGGCAGTTCCGCCGAGATGATCGGCCGATCTCCATGGATCTCGGCGCGGGCATGGCTCGCGACGAGGCGGATGATCCGCTCGACCTGGTCCGGCTCGATCCTGACGCCGGTGTCGACGCGACCTTCACTCAGGCGGTCGAGCCGGAGCGCGCCGTCGGGATTGACCATGATTTCGATGACTTGGGCGTCTGCAAGCGCGAGCGCTATGTCCGGCCCCATGGCGGTGCGCAGCATCCCGCGGCGGCGGTCCCGGGCGAGCGAACCGTTCACCGGTCCTGCTCCGTCCCGATCGTCCGCCGACCGGCCGCAACCTGCCGGCCGACCTGCGCGACGAATGCCTCAAACCGCTCCCGACCGACTGCACGGCCGGCCTGATCGCCATCAGCGAGCGGTGCTTGGATCGACAGCTCGAACCGAACGAACAGAGCCAACGTCTCGAGAATGACATGGCCGTCGCGCTCGATCCGGGAGAGCGCGGTCGACATGCGGTCGAGCCTCAGCCCGAACCGATCATCGAGCTCGGACGAGCCGCGGCGATTGAGCCACGCCGTCAAGGCGTCGACGAGGATGGCAGACTTCGATGCACCCGGTTTTGCTGCGAGCGCCTCGAGCCGGTCGCTGAGCGGCTTGGGGAGGAACAGCTGGTGGCGGACTTTCTCGACCATGGTCAGAAGTCCAGCTGAAGGTCGCCGGGACGCGACGATGCGGAGTCGATCGCGTAGACGCTGCGCGAAGCAGCCAGCGAGCGGGCCTGATCCATTGTCCGCTGGTCGGTTGCGGCGTCGCTGTCCTCGTCGCCGAGGCCCAGCACGTCGGCCGTTGCCGGTTCGACCGGCGCTGCCCGCTCGATTTCGTGGGCGGGGTGCCGAACCTGCTCGAGGCCGCCACCCGCTTCATCCCCGGTCTCGTCCACGATCTCGCCGAGACGGGAGTCGATGCCGCGGACATGATCGCGCCAGTCGTTCGGACGCGGTTCGGGAAGATCGGCGTAGCCGCCGTTGCCGAGCGTCGGCGAAGGAAGGATGCGGCCCTTGAAGGTGCTATCCTCGTAGTAGCGCAGCTTCTTCGCGCGCACCGGCGCGTGCCCGGCAACGAGCACCAGTTCATCGACCGGTGGCAGCTGCATCACCTCGCCAGGCGTCAGCAATGCCCGAGCGGTTTCCTGCCGGCTGACCATGACATGGGCGAGCCAAGGCGCGAGCCGGTGGCCGGCATAGTTGCGCATCGCGCGCTGCTCGGTAGCGGTGCCGAGCGCATCGGAAATCCGCTTGGCGGTGCGTTCGTCGTTGGTCGCGAACGCGACGCGGATGTGGCAATTGTCGAGAATGGCGTTGTGCTCGCCGTATGCTTTCTCGATCTGATTGAGGCTCTGGGCGATCAGGAAGGCGCGAACCCCGTAGCCGGCGAGAAAGGCCAGGCTCGTCTCGAAGAAGTCGAGGCGACCAAGTGCCGGGAACTCGTCGAGCATCATCAGAAGGCGATGGCGGCCCGGCTTGTTCTCGGCATGAAGATGCTCGGTGAGACGGCGCCCGATCTGGTTGAGCACGAGCCGGATCAACGGCTTGGTGCGGCTGATGTCGGATGGCGGCACGACGAGATAGAGCGAGACCGGATGGCCGCCTTCGACAAGGTCAGCGATGCGCCAGTCTGATGCGGCAGTGACCGCGGCCACGGTCGGATCCCGGTAGAGGCCAAGGAACGACATCGCCGTGGAAAGGACGCCAGACCGTTCGTTCTCGCTCTTGTTGAGCAATTCGCGTGCTGCTGAGGCCACGACCGGATGCACTGCCGGCGCTTCGGCGGTGCCCAGATGATTGGTGGTCATCATGGCGCGCAGTGTCGCGACGAAGGGGCGCTGCGGATCGGAAAGAAAGGTCGCTACGCGAGCGAGCGTCTTGTCGGCATCGGCGTAGAGAATATGCAGGATCGCGCCGACCAACAGCGAATGGCTCGTCTTCTCCCAGTGGTTGCGCCGGTCGAGCGCTCCTTCCGGATCGACGAGGATGTCCGCGATGTTCTGCACGTCGCGCACTTCGTCGGCGCCGCGGCGGACTTCGAGCAGCGGATTGTATCGCGCCGAACGGACGTCGGTCGGATTGAAGAGCAAGCAGTGCGAGAAGCGAGCCCGCCAGCCAGCGGTCAGCTGCCAGTTCTCGCCCTTGATATCGTGGATGACGGTCGACCCCGACCAGCCGAGCAGTGTCGGTACGACGAGGCCGACGCCCTTGCCGGACCGGGTCGGCGCGAACGCCATGACATGCTCGGGGCCGTCGTGCCGGAGATAGCGCTCGCCTAGCCTACCGAGAAATATGCCTGCGTCGCTGAAAAGGCCTGCGGCCTTGGTCTCGCGAATGGAAGCCCAGTGCGCCGAACCGTATGTGGTGACGTTGCGCCGCTGCCGCGCACGCCAAAGCGAACCGGCCACCGCCGCACCACATCCGATGAAGCCGCTGGCGCCGGCGATCGCACCGGCGCGATCGAACACATGCGGCGCGTAAGCGTCGAAATGGTACCACCAAAGGAAGATTGCCCAGGGCCGGTATACAGGGATGCCGTCGATCGCTGCCCACGGCGCGCCGAGCTCGGGCTGATAGGCGAGTTCCGCGGCCGCCCATTGGGTCGCGACCCAGATGCCCGCGAGCACGATCGCGAACACAACGATGATTTGGCCAATGAGCAGCTTGGTGGGAGTCATGCGGGCCTCCGCCCGCATGAGATTCGACCTTGCGGGCTTGGGCCTAAGTCTCCCCGGTTCGCTTGGAAAAAGTCAGAACCTGTCTGGTGACGTTGCGCACCTTTTCAGGGCAAGTCGGCACCCTTGGGCTTGTCCGCGGGTCACCCGCTCCTGTTTCACGGCTGCCGACCTTAGCCGGATCCGCCTACAGGACGCGGGAAAATCGATGCGCGCCTAGCGCATTGGTCCTCCAGCTGCGATGGATCGGCCACGCCCGAGTGTGCATTTATCGGGGCATTGTTTGCCATGAAGGGCGCATTTAATGTAGCAAATGGCACGCAAAATTGCTAATCGTAAATGACACCGCGAAGGCGGGATGGGGGCTACGATTAGTGACACTTGTTATAACCACCTGCACGAATCGTAAGCGCAAGCCGATCCCTGACCATCTTCACGCGTCCGCACTTCCGCAAGGAGAAATGACCGACGTTGCGGAGGAGTGGGCGAGACGACTGGCGTCTGCCTCCGACGTTTATCCGGCCTCCGATCTCTATGGCGGTAGAGGGTTTCAGGAGGCGATCCTCGCGGCAGACATCCTAGACGGCGATCTGCTCGTTGCTTCGGCAGGGCTCGGGCTCGTCGAGGCTCAAGCTAAGATCCCGGCCTATGCCTGCACCATTCTCACCGACGCGAAAGACAGCATCGTCGCTCGAATGCCCCGACCGTTCGCCGCGACCGAGTGGTGGGGCGTGCTGGCCTCGGTTTCCCCTCATCATCAAGGCCTCGCCAAAATCATACGTCGGTCGACTGGCCTGATCTGCGCTGCTCTCTCTGATTCCTACCTCGATATGCTCTCGGCCGATCTCGAAGCGCTGCCCCAAGGCGCTGTCGACAGGCTGCGCATATTCACGCGCGCGTCACTCGACAAAGTCGCTGCCGGCCTTCGTCCATTTGTCATGCCATATGATGATCGTCTGGATGGTCCCGACAGTTCCGTTCGTGGCACACGCGGCGACTTCGCCGGACGCGCGCTCCGGCATTTCGCCGAGCACATCGCAACGAAGGGCGACCAGCGATCGGCGGCGGAACATGCCGGGGCCGTACTCGCTGCTTTGCGGGGCTGGGAGATGCCCCCGCGGTTCGATCGTCACAGACTCGACGATGCCGCAATCCTCGATGTCATTCGGAGCCGTTGGGAGGCCGAACGAGGAAGTTCGACCAGACTGCTGCGGCATCTTCGTGACGAGCGCGGCGTGGCTTGCGAGCAGGGTCGCTTCGCGGCTCTGGCGCGGCAGGTGCGGGCTGAGCGGGCATGACAAAACGCGAATTCCTAAGAGTTCGCGCTGTCCGAGCCGAGCAGGGAAATGGAACAGGGGTTTTCGCCTTCTTTCTCCACGGCTCAGACATCAGCAGGATCGCCGACATCAGCCGGATTCGGCGCGATGAACAGGAACTCAAGGGATTCCAGCGTCGCGAGATCAAGGATCACGTCAAAGAGATCACCGCCTTCTTGGATAGCGGCCCTGTCCTGTTTCCCAACGCCATCATCCTGGCCCTTGCTCCCGAAATCGAGTTCGCTTCCGCGCGCGGTCGGGCACCCGGCAACCTCTGCGAAGTGGGAGACGCCGGCACGCTGTCGATTCCGATCTATCCTGAGGGCCATCGCGCTGCGTGGATCGTCGACGGCCAGCAACGATCACTTGCCCTAGCCTCTGCGCAAAACAAAACGATTGCTGTCCCGTTGATCGGCTTTGTCTCCGACGAGGTGACGACCCAGCGCGAGCAATTCATCTTGGTGAACAAGTCGCGGAAGCTTCCGACGGGGCTGATCGACGAATTGCTTCCCGAGGTCGGCGTCCTGTTGCCGCGGAACCTAGCCGCGAGACAGCTTCCGAGCGAGCTATGCAATGCGCTCAATACTGACCCGAATTCGCCCTTCCATCAGCTCATCAGGCGCGAGTCCGACCCGAAGGACAAGAGCGGTGTGGTAAGCGACAGCGCCCTCATCGAAACGATGAAGGGTAGTCTCAAGACCGCTGCGGGCGCCTTGGGTCAATATAAGCACAACGGTGACGGCAACGACTCCGGGGCGATGTACCAGGCGCTGATCGTCTTCTGGACGGCGGTCCGTGACACATTCCCGGACGCCTGGGGTAAGACGCCGTCCGAGAGCCGCCTCATGCACTCGGCCGGTATTCGCGCGATGGGCGCGCTCATGGACACGGTCATGTTTCGTGCGGACGCGGCCACGGATAAGGCGGCCGCGGTTCGTGAAATCCTGAAGCAGTTGGCGCCACATTGCCGGTGGACAAGCGGGACTTGGGATGGACTCGGTCTCGATTGGAACGAGATCCAGTCGACATCGCAGCACATTTCGAAGCTCAGTGACCACCTGATGCAGCTCGAACGCAATCTCGCGCGAGGTGCATCATGAAATTCATCTTCGCCGACAGCCTAGACTATGTGGACCCGGCGTTCGACTTCATCGCCGACCGCAGCCCAGCCGAGCGCCAGCCATATTGGGATGACGCCTATCCCCACGAAATTCTCGGGTACGCGCCATATGACGGTGTCCTCGTATCGCGTGGAATCGTCGGCGATCACAGGGTCAAAGGGAAATATACCGCGAGCCAAGCGCGGCGGTTCGGCCTTGTCGGCGCGCGCAAATTCATGCGCCTCGATAAGCCTGAATTTGCCCATCTCGACATCTTCGGTGACTGCGGCGCTTTCACCTACGTCCAGGAAGATCGCCCCCCCTATGCGCCCGCAGAAATGGCAGAATTTTACGACGAGTGCGGGTTCACGCACGGCTGCTCCGTCGACCACATCATATTCGATTTCGATCCGTTGCTTGGCAATATGGAGGGCGGCTCGCAGGATGCGCGAGCGCGGTTCGACATTACGCTGGAGAATGCCGACGGATTTCGTCGAGAAGCAATTTCGATGGGCGCAGAGTTCACCCCGCTCGGTGTCGTTCAGGGATGGTCGCCCGGCAGCATGGCCGAAGCCGCCCGTCGCCTAGTCGCGATGGGATATGACTATCTGGCCCTCGGTGGCATGGTCCCGCTGAAATCGCCTGAGATCAAGATCTGCCTCGAGGCCATCAGGAACGCAATTCCCGCTTCGACGCGCCTGCATATCCTCGGGTTTGCCAAAGCAGACGACATCGACAGCTTCCATGGCTTCGACATCGCCAGCTTCGATACCACATCACCGCTGATCCGTGCGTTCAAGGACGCCAAACAGAACTATTATCTACCGGGCGACGGGCCTGGGCTCCGATACTACACCTCGATCCGCGTGCCCCAAGCGATCGAAAATCCGAAGCTTCAGCGCGCGGTGAAGAAGGGCATGTTCCGGGCGGAAGACCTCGTTCGCCTGGAAGCGCTCGCTCTCGGAACCCTTCGTGCCTTTGATCGCGGCGAGGCAGACCTTGAAGAGACGCTGCGGCATGTTCTCGTCTACTCTGCGCCTCTGGTCGAAGAACGTCCGTACGAAGACTGCGCCGGCAGCCTCGCCTTGGCGAAACTCGAAGAGCGTTATCGGGTCACCCTAACGGACCGTCCATGGAAAGCCTGTGGGTGCGACATCTGCAAGGACGCGGCGATCGACGTCATCATTTTCCGTGGGAGTAACCGCAACAAGCGTCGCGGCATTCACAACCTCGCTGTCTATCACGAACACATTGAACGACTGGATCTAAAGCGTGCCGTCAATCGACCCGATGATCTTCAACGCAGTCTGTGCGCAGCAGAGCGATGAGCATGTGGTGCTCAGCTTTGCGGCAAGTGCCGCAGACGTGCTTCATTTTGCGACGATCGATCGGATCGGCCGTGACGCACAGGGCGAACTCAGCGGATTTCAACGACCGCAGGTTGCTGCCCACATCCGTGAAATCCGGGACTATCTTGAGAAGCCGAACGCGGTCCTGCCAAACCCTATCGTGGTGGCCTTCACCGACCGCGTCCGCGTTGAGTCTCTCGATGGCGGGCTTGCGCGGCTGCACATCGACATGAGCGCGGGCACGCCTGGCCTCGTCGTCGACGGGCAGCAACGACTCTCCGCCCTGGCCGAGGTCGACCGCAATTTTCAGATCTTCGTGTCGGCCCTCATCTGTCGGGACGAAGCCGAGCTTCGTCGCCAGTTCGTACTCATCAACAACACCAAGCCACTTCCCAAGTCACTGATCTATGAACTGCTCCCTACCGTCGACAACCTGCCACCCCGGCTCAGCCGACGCTCTACAGCCGCCGACATTACGGCGCGTCTCAACTTCGAGAACACATCGCTCCGCGGATACATCAAACAGCACACTGCTCCGGAAGGGATGATCGCCGACACGGTCATGCAGAAGATCATCATGGAGTCGCTGACCAACGGCATTCTGCGTAGCTTGATACAAGGACCCAAAGGCATCGAGCGCTGCGTGCGCCTCGTTTCCAACTTCTTTGACGCGGTCAAAAAGACGTTCCCCGAGGCGTGGCACGGCCATAAGCCCGCGACCTCGCGATTGTTGCATGGCGCAGGTATTCAGGCGCTTGGCGATGTCATGGAAGTGCTGGCCGAACGAAGCGAAGCACGCACAGTCGAGGATTTTCGTGTCGGGCTCGAATGCCTCCGCGGACGTACCGCTTGGACCGACGGCGAATGGAACTTCGACGGCGAGACCAGGCGCTGGAAGTCGCTGCAAAACGTGAACCGCGATGTCGCGCTTTTGAAGCATTATCTCGTCGGAATCGTAAAGATCGACCAGCGGAAACGGCGCAAGAGCGGGGCCGCGCCGTTGTTGGAGCCGGAGGCGGCCCGCTCATGAGTTACGCCGTCAAAGAGATCTTCAAGACGCTGCAAGGAGAAGGCGCTCAGATGGGCCGGGCGGCGGTCTTCTGCCGGTTCGCCGGATGTAATCTATGGTCGGGGCGTGAGAGTGATCGCTCGACCGCCACCTGCACGTTCTGCGACACGGATTTTGTGGGCCTCGATGGCACCGGCGGCGGCCGGTTTTCCGACGCTGCGGCGCTTGCCGACGCAATAGCGGAGGAATGGGGGTCGGACATCCACAAACGCTACGTGGTCCTTACAGGCGGCGAACCCTTGCTTCAGGTTGACGACGATCTGATCGATGCTTTGCACGCCCGCCACTTCTCGATCGGGGTCGAGACAAATGGAACACAGCAGGCGCCGGCCGGCATAGATTGGGTTTGCGTCTCGCCCAAGGCGGATGCGGCCCTCGTCATCACCAGCGGCAACGAACTCAAGCTCGTTTATCCCCAGACGAAGGCGATGCCGGAGCGGTTCGCGCACCTCGCTTTCGAACATTTCTTTCTACAGCCCATGGATGCTCCTCAGGCAGATTCCAACCTGTCTGACGCCATCGCCTATTGCACCGCGAACCCGCACTGGCGCCTCTCGCTCCAGTCCCACAAGATGATCGGAATTCGCTGATGTTCGAACTCAGCAAGCAATTTCGCTTCGATGCGGCACACACGCTAGAGCGCTCGATCCAGACTGAATCGAGCCGCCGAATTCATGGCCACAGCTATCGGGCAGAAGTGGCGGTACGCGGGCGCCCTGACCCGATCACGGGTATGATCGTGGACCTCGGTGTTCTCGAAGCTTCGATGGAAGAAGCTCGCGACGCGCTCGATCATCGCTTTCTCGACGAGATCAACGATCTCGGCCCGGCCACCATGGAAAACCTGAGCCGGTGGATCTGGGATCGCCTACTTCCCGTCGTTCCAAATCTCTTCAAAGTCAGTGTTCACCGGGATTCCAGCGGCGAGACTTGCTGTTACTGGGGTGAGGACGTTTCGGCATGAACGACAAGGGTGCGCTCGTTCTCTTTTCCGGTGGACAGGATAGCGCGACCTGTCTCGCTTGGGCGCTCGACCGCTTCGAGCAGGTGGAAACGGTCGGCTTCGACTACGGGCAACGCCATAAGGTCGAACTCGAGGGTCGAGCCGCATTCCGGTCGGAAGTCGTGCGGTTGCGCCCATCCTGGGCCGACCGGCTTGGTTCCGATCATATGCTCGACTTGTCCGTTCTCGGACAGGTGAGTGAGACCGCACTGACGCGAGATGCTGAGATCGCGTTGCGGGACGACGGTCTGCCGAACACCTTCGTGCCGGGGCGAAATCTGCTATTCTTCACGCTGGCCGCCACGCTGGCGTACCGGAGACACCTTCGACATCTTATCGGCGGAATGTGCGAGGCAGACTTTTCCGGCTATCCCGACTGTCGCGACGACACTCTAAAATCGCTTCAGGTGACCCTCAACCTGGGCATGGGCAGCAATTGCGTCGTGCACACACCGCTCATGTGGATTGACAAGGCGGCGACCTGGGCCCTGGCCAAAAGCATCGGCGGTGACGCTCTCGTGGAACTTGTTCGCGAAGGCACTCATACCTGCTATCTCGGTGAGCACGGCGAGCTTCACGATTGGGGCTACGGCTGTGGCGAATGCCCGGCTTGTGACCTTAGAATGAAGGGTTGGTCGACCTTTCGAGCCGCCGATGGGGTAAAACACTGACCGGACAGCCGGTGGGCAAGGGGATGCCATGGCTTCTGGCTTGAGTGGTTCGACGATCAAATCCTGGTTTCAGTATCGTTGCGAGCGCAAGACCCGCTACGAGATCATGGATCCTACGGAACTCGCCGCCATTCCGGTCGCGAAGGATCAGCGCGAGCAACCCTGGGCAGCGCTCGGCGTCGACTACGAAGATCGGGTGGTCACGAGGCTCGCTCGCGAAACGGAGGTGCTTCGTCCCGCGCACGGCGAAGATGGCCTGCTCGAACGACAGGCGATCGCGTTTCTCAAGGGGCACGGCACGGCGAGCTACGCCGCGCAAGTGAACCTGCGTCCCCGTGGCAAGCCGGCCTTTCTCGGCACGAGCGACATCAAGCTCCGGAGGAGCTTTGCCGACCTGATCCGACGGGACGTTCGGCCAACTGGCCTCCACTTCACCGTGATCGACATCAAGGCAACTCGAGCCGCGCGTGCCTTTCACAAGACGCAGGTGGCATTTTACGTCATGCTGTTGCGCGCGATGCTTGCTGAACTTGGCGTCGATGCGATCGTTGAGCCGGCGGGCGAAATATGGCGGATCCCCGATGACGGCGACGCCGAGGGGGATCGATGGACGTCGGAAGAATTCGCGCTCAAACCCTATCTCCGGCTCGTCGAGGACTTCTGCCGGACGACGCTTCCGGCGATCGCGGACAAGGTCGTCGCTCCGGGGCGCGACGAGACGTTCTTCCACGTCTACTTCAAATGCGAGCAATGCTCTTACCTGCCGCACTGTATTGAGGCCGTGGGATCGAACAGAACGCCACGCACGCGCGACGTTTCTGCCGTTGCCGGACTTAGTCACGAGGCGAAGCGCACATTACTATCAATCGGTATTGGCACGGTAGCCGGGCTCGCCGAACTCGGCGCCGGTGTCGGCCGCATCGACGGTGCCGGGTGGTCTCTCTCCAGGCGGGCCGACCAGCTCGTCAGCCGGGCGAAGGCTTTGCGTGACGACAGCGTCCAACCCGGCACCGAACCGCACAGCTTTCTCATGCCGCCGCGGGCTGATGCTGCGATCTACCTCGTTGCCGACAATGACCCCGTCGACGACACTCTGGTAGCCCTCGGCTACCGCTATGTTGATTCATCCGGCGCGCGTGAGCACATCGAGATCATGCCGACTGCGGATCGCGCCGCGGAGGCGGATGCGCTGGTCTCCATTTTCGGACGGCTCGTCGCCGATCTTGAAGCGATCGATGCGCGTAACGAGGCCATTGGCAATCCCAATGATCCTGCGAGCCTGTACGCTCATATCTTCCTTTATGAGACCACCGAGGCGCTCGCGATCCAGAACGCGGTAAAGCGCCACCTGGAAGACCCGCGCGTTCGCACAGGCCTTCTGCACATGGTCCGCCTCTTCCCACCCGACGAGGTCGTTCCCGAACCCGAATTCCGCGGGATGCAGCATCTACCGGCGACCGCACTTCGAAGCGTTGTCGAGCAACTCCTTTCGCTGCCCGTGACGGTCTCCTACGACCTCCGTCAGGTATCCGCCGCGCTTCAGCGAGCCGGGCTGATCGTCGAGTCTTACCAGCCAGCGACCGATTTCGAGCGTCCGTTCTCGTCTTTGCTGGCGCTCGATGTCAGTCGCAACCTGCGCGAAGGGCGTGGACATGGACCAGATGTAGCCGCCATTCGCGAGGACGTGAGGGCTCGACTGGCAGCGAGCCAAGCGATCGCCGACTGGTTAAGAGCCGAGCACCAGCGTCGCGTGGCCACATCCCAGAGTCCAATGCTGCGGCTCAACAAGCAGCCGTTCCGCTTGCAGGCCAGCTTCAATCCGCTCGACGCCGGCGACCTTGACGTACTGCGCGCCTTCGAACTTCTCGAAAACCGCGCAGGCTTGCTCGATACAATGATCCAGCTCGCTCGACCGACGCGCGTCCGCCGTGACGCCGGGCGCGCCATCGGCCCGATGCGCCTTATCAACGTGAGTGAAAAGGGGCTCTCGGCTTTCCTGCTTTTCTCGATACCGCGCGAGGCCGAGGATGCGGACCTGTCGTCCGGTGCCTTCGGGCTGATCCTGAGCGACGGCGAACCGGACCTGGTCCTCGAGCCGCGCCTGTGGTCGAGCATGGGATGTGATCTCATGGACCCGTGGCCAAACGACCCGCCCAATTTTCTCAGGGTGCGCATGTTCCGGCCGACGTATAACGGCCAGTTCTTCCAGGATGTAAAGCGCCGCGCTGGCCAAGATGGCTGGTGGCTGGATCAAAGCTTCGTCGATTTCAATTCGGCCAAGGCCGACAATTTCCTGACCTTCTTGGGCGCACAGGTGCAGCCGTGACGACGCGGGACGACATCCTGAGCTTCCTCAGAAGCCCGACCGACTTCGCAGCGACGGCCAGCGATCGTGACCTTTGGGTCGAAGGCCTCGATGGCTTCGCGATCCCCTCCATCGCTGCGACTGGCGATCGGTCGCTTCGACCAGCGCAGGACGCCGCCTGGCGCGGTCTTGCGGACCACCGCGTGGGTCTCGTTCTAGGGCCTCCCGGCACCGGAAAGACTCACCTCCTCTCGTGGCTGATTGCCGGCTTCGGAGCGGTTCGGACTGCGAATGGACGCCCAGCCCGCACGCTCGTCACCGCGTTCACAAAGAACGCAGTCGGCAACGTCCTCGATGCCGTCGCGAAGCGACAAGAGGTCCATGACACGGCCGCGCCGGCTCCCATATATTTTGGCGCGCCGCCTAGCGGTGGCCTCGCACCGGGCGTTCAGGTGCTCGGGCGCGGTGACGAAGCCGAACTTGCCCAGGAGATCGCGAGCGGTAGAGCCGTGATCGGCGCGACCATCTGGTCGCTCTATCGTCTGATCAGCTCCGGAGTGCTGCCGACGGTCGACGGTCCGACCGCCCCATTGTTCGATCTGGTCTGCATCGACGAAGCCTCGCAGATGGTGCTCGGCCAGGGCCTCATGGCCCTTGCCGGGATGGCCCCTGGTTGCCGCATAGTCGTATCAGGGGATGACCAGCAGTTGCCGCCGGTGCGGTCGATGCGGTCCACGCGGATCGATGATCGCGAGATGGGCGGGTCGCTTTACGCGTTTCTCAAGTCGGCCCAGGCAGCAGAGTTTCCGCTCGAAGAAACCTTCCGCTTGAACGAGCCGCTCGCGCAATTCCCGGAGCGCAAATTCTACCCGGGCCGATACGTCTCCGCGGCGCCGACCACGCGTCTGACTCTGCGAGGCGATTGGCGGGACGGTCTCGACCTGGTTTCCCGCATCGCGCTAGACCCCGCGCTTCCCGTCGTCATTCTCGTGCATGACGGACTCGCCGCCGCTACCTCCAATCCCTTCGAAGCCGCCCTCGCTGCCAAATTCGTGTCCGAATTGGCGGATCGAGTTCTGGCGGCGAACGGGCCGCCTACGACCGCCGAATTCTGGACTGAGGTTGCCGCGGTTGTCAGCCCGCACCGGGCGCAAAATGCCGCCATTCGTGCGATGATTCCGGCATCACTCAGGCCCGATGCCTTCGTCGAGACCGTCGATCGAATCCAGGGCAAGGAACGGGACGCCGTCATTCTTTCCTATTGCGTTTCGGACCCGGAATTCGCGCTGGCCGAAGCCGAGTTCATTTTTTCTCCGGAACGGCTCAACGTCGCATCGACCCGTGCGCGCACAAAGCTTGTGCTCATCATCAGCCGGCGCCTTCTCGAAGCGGTTCCTGGCGAACAGGAGACGATGGACAAGGCCGAACTGCTCCGCGAGTTCGTCTATTCGTGCGACCTGCTCGCAGAGACGGTGCTCGATGGCCCCGCCGGACGCCAGGTCCGGACGCAGATACGTGGGCGGGGGTTTGAGGGTGATAGCCTCGAACTGGACCTGACACCCGATGCGGCGATCGAAGAGCAGGCGCCCGAGATGACGCCGGCACTGGAGGGTTTGCTTGCCGCTATCCGGCGCGTAGCGGTTGGCAACAGCTATGGGACGGCCGCGCTCAGCCAGGTCAAGCGCGCGATGGCGCTGGCCGCAGAGCCGTTCACGGACGCCCGCCTCCTTCATATCCTTGGCTGGATTTCTCTTACCGAGCGCGATGGCCGCTTCGGACGGTTTTGGCAGGCCAAGCCTTTCGAGGCACCCCGCCGTGTCTATCCGGCCGAGGTCGACGCGGTGCGGGCTCGGATCGGGGCGGTGATCCGGGAGGCACGATCGGGCAGGCATTGCTTCTACGACCAGGCGCGCGACCGTTTTGCTTGGATGTCCGAGCGGGGCGACGACATCTTGCTGCCGATCGTGCAGATCCTTCAGGCCGAAGGTCTTCTGACGCTTGGGGCTGCCGGCGGCGCAATGACGATCGCGATGGTGGCTGCGACCTCCGACTTTGTTGACGACGTGCCCGACGAGCCGCTGCCGGGAATTGTCGACGAAGATTTCCTGCTACTGAATCTGCTCGAAGACATCGAAGCGGCCCGGATCAATTTCGGCATCTTCGACTCCTGGACTTCGACCATCGCGCTCGCACGCTCAGCCCGACGGTCGGCCGATGAGGTGCTGTCGGCACTATCGCGCCTGGAAGCCAACGGGCATGTCATGCTCGCCGAAGACGCGCGCGTGCGCAGCCGAATCGCCGAGATTGCCCGCGAGGTTCGCCACGTAAAGCAGCGCTTCAAGAACGATGATGCGGCAGACCGCCCGTATTTGGTGCGTGATTTGAAGGTCGAGTTGCGCGATCGGAACAAGCCCGTGCGCAACCAGCCTCTTCGCCAGGTGTTCGACGAGGCAATCTCTGTCGCGACCCCGGCCCAGTGCGAGGCGCTGGAAGGTCTGTTTCGTTCGCTAGCGGGCCAGTGGGGCAATGGTGCGTCATTGGCAGACTTTCAGCGCCGAGGACTTTTGGAAGGGCTGGATGCGTGGCGCGGGGAAGGATCTCCAAGCCTTGCCATTGCGGCCGATACCGGATCGGGAAAGACAGAGGCTGCCGCCCTGCCGTTGATCGCGGGCGCGCTTGGCGACGCACTGGAAGGCATCGTCGGTGTTCGAGCCATTCTCGCCTACCCTCGCATTCGGCTGGCGGCCAACCAAGCTCAGCGCCTCGCGGCCTATCTGGCAGCATCGGCGAGCGTTCCCAATCTGCCGCTGCTGACGCTGGGTCTTCAGGTCTCGGACGTCCCCGACAGTTTCGAGACCATGCACGAGCGCTATCGTGACGCGTGGCGGGGCGCCGGTCCCCGCGCCTACGAGTTTCCGTTCTTTGCCTGCCCGAGTTGTGGCCATGGTCTTCATTTGCGCGTCGATGAGGGACGGGACGGCGCCGACGCACTCGTATGTTCCACCGGCGACTGGCGATATGACGGCTGGATTGGATCGAAGGCGAAGCTCCGTCAGCGCCCACCGTCGCTGTTCCTGCCGACGACTGACAGCTTGCACCAGTGGTTGCACGACCCCCGCTATGGCGCGCTGTTCGGCGACAGCCCCGACTTTGCGGCCCCCCGAGCTCTCCTGGCCGACGAAATCCATCTCTACACGCACATCCATGGCGCCCAGGTGGGGATGACCCTCCGTCGTCTCGCCGCACGCGCCGAGAGCAATGCGAGCGACGGACGACCACTCGTGTCGATCGGAATGAGCGCCACCATTTCGGACCCAGGTGAAGCGTGGGGCCGGCTGATCGGCCGTGATAACGTCCGCACGATCCGGCCCAGTCCCGACCAACTTGAGACCAACCCTCGGGGCCGCGAAGTATTCTACTTCGTTCAGCCGGAGATTGAATCTCGCGGCGCCGATATCGCCGGCGCCTCGACCACGATCCAAGGCCTCATGTGTATCGGCCACGGGATGCGGCGACGCACCGGCGCTGCCGGTGGCTATCGCGGCCTCGTCTTCTTCGATTCCATCGACAAGATGCGACGCCTCCATGGTGCCTATACGGATGCCGAAGAAGGCAAGGAACTGGCGTCTCTTCGGATCAGCGATTTCGGAGATGACGCCAATGGCCAGCCTCAGACGGAATGCTGCCGCGAGCCGATCGGCTGCGACAAGTTTGCCGATGGCGAATGTTGGTGGTTCGCAGCGAACGACCGTCATCAATGTGGGGCAACCGGACGTCGCGTAGCCGGAAGCCCGCTTCGGGTTGCGCGTTCGCCCATCTATTCGGGCACGAGCAGCGACGCCGAAGCGATCGTGAAGGGCTCGGATATCGTTTTCGCGACTTCCTCGCTCGAGGTCGGCTATGACGATCCCGACATCACTCTGGTGTATCAGCACTACGCGCCACAGAACCTCGCGAGCTTCGTTCAGCGCAAAGGACGAGGCGGGCGCGGCGTCGACGATCGCCCAACGACGGCGGTGACGCTATCGATCTACTCGCCGCGAGACAGCTGGTATTTTCGTCGCCCAACCGAGATGATCGCGCCCTCTGGTTTCCGCATTCCGCTCAACCCAGACAATTTCTTCGTGCGGCGCGGTCAGGCGCTAACGGCGATCCTCGACGGTTTGGCCCAGTGTGTCGCGCGCGGCGAAGAATTGGGAGCGGGGCTCGCACCCAGCCCCGCTATGCTCGTCGAGGCAGGCGCGCTTGCGGAGCGCGTGTTTGGCGCGGGCATTTGGGCAGAGTTTGGCTTCGCCGGCGTCGAGGAATTCTGGGCCGCTGCGATCGCCGCGCAGCCCGCGCTCTCAGTTCGCTTTCTCAACGAGCTCCGGCGTAGCCTCCGGTGGGCGCCCGACCTTCTGTTCGATACGATCAATCTGCCGGTGCTCACGGTCGCCGGCCGCCAAGTCGGCGGGAGCGGAGCCGAGGATATCGGACTCGCGCTCACAGCGATCGCGCCCGGCAATGCGACCCGACGCTACAGTGGTTCTGTGGTCCATTGGCGTCCGCCGGTGCATGGCCGCGCGCCCTGGTTCGCGAGCGAGGACTATGCATCCGCAGAGCGCCAACCTCTGCGGCCCGATGCTGCGGCGCTGCTGGCCGAATTGCCGGTCGACGTTCGCGCCTCCCTGGCCGACATTCATAATGATCTATGCCGTCCACTCAATGTCACGCTGGAGCCGATGGGATGGATGGCAGGAGCAGACTGGACGCCAGAAGTCGGTTTCGCGCCCGACCGCGATCCTGCGATCGTGACGCTGAACGCCAACGACCCAGGCCCGATCCCGCTACGGCATGATTCCAATGCCGGATTGAGGGGATTCCTGCTTGTCGCGACAGATCAGTCGCTCACTAGGCCGATCGTTGGCCATGCGTTGCCTCAAGTCGCCGGCGTTGCCGCCTATGTCGGCGATGAGACCGCAAACAGGCCGTCGGGACTGGAGGTGGCGCGCGTATTCTGGGGTGCCGACGCCGAACTTCGTTTCAAGCCTCCTGGCATGGCTCCGCTAAGTATCTCGCAGCTATTTACCGATCCCGACAGCGGACGCCCGCTTCTGCACGGCTATCAGGTCGTCACGGAAGGATTGAGCTTCACAATCGACTGCGGTCGGCTTGACGAATTTGTCGACACGGTGATCGAGGAACTGTCCGAGGCTCCAGGGCGGCGACGATGGCACGAAGCCCAGTTCCTTCGCTACCTCGTCGAGAGCCGCGGCCGGGCAATCGGCATCGCGGGCTACGATGCGCGGCTCGGTGCCGACATTATCGCAGCGGCGGCGGGACACCCTGCGTTCA
This sequence comes from Rhizorhabdus sp., assembly GCF_018006725.1. Classification (GTDB taxonomy): domain Bacteria; phylum Pseudomonadota; class Alphaproteobacteria; order Sphingomonadales; family Sphingomonadaceae; genus Rhizorhabdus. The sequence continues at coordinate 2,783 of NZ_JAGMXV010000047.1, read as the reverse complement.
CTGCGCAACTGCGCCGTCTTGGGCGTTTTTGGTCACCGGATGCGCTGAAGACGCTGTTCGTCGGGGTACGTGATCAGCTTCTTGGACAACATCCGATGATGACCGCCGCGCGGGTTGAACGCGCCGCAGGTGCGCTCGGAGTCGACGGGTTTCATCCGGTTCTGACCGAGGCACTGCGGGAGGCGCGCGACGATGAAGCTCTTCGAGCTTATCTCCGCTCGACCATTCTTCATGGCCTTGCCTTGCGCCTGAAGCTGCTGGTCACGCAAGTTGGACAAGGGGATGAGAGGCAACTGCTCTCCCATGTACGGTTGCCGCTGCAGTTCGGCGAAGACAGCGACACGATCGTCACCGTCTGCGAGGCCGGCGCGCATGGGGATGGGACGGTGCGCGGTGTCATCGACAATTGGGACGCCGTTGCGACCTTGGTGGAGTCCGGCTTCCTCGAGGCTTGTCCGAACGCCGACGAAGACGCGATGGTAAGGCGGTTCTGGGAAATGCCCGATCGTCACGCTGCTTGGAGGCAAACAGATCCGCGCGACGCTACCGCGCTGACCGCTATCGCGTCGGAATTGAGGGGCGGCACCGAGATTTTGCCGCCTGTGCTCGTCCGGATCCTTTTCGCGCAGGAAGCGGTCGAGGCGGAGACCATCGCGCTTTACGATCTTGCCTCGGATATCGAGTCGGTTCGTGCACGCATGCTCGATGGATCAGAGCGGCCGGTGACCGGGTGGGAACTTGCCTCGGCGGCCGTCGAAGCGGCAACGGATGGTGGCGCGGCCGTGTTGGGCAGACTTTACGCGGCTTACGACACGCATGATCCGAATGCGGAAGGGTCGATGACCCCGGCCGCGCGCGTCGCGGAGCAGGTCTTCCGGCTGTCGGCGCCGCTGTGTGCGGATGGGTGCCGGAGTTGTGTCCACCAGCAGAGCGACCTGATGAGCGACAGCCTGGTCGAAGCGAGCGTCAGCCGATCGCTTCTGCAGGGTTTTCTAGCTAACGGGTCGTGATCCCCAAGCGATCGAGCGCGTCGTGGTCTTCAAGCCACTCCCGAACCTTCGACGTCACCATCGCCAGTGTGGCTCGCTTATCGGCAAGAGCGTTGATGAAGTCCCCAACTTCGTCCTCGCCGATCTCTTCTTTGCGCTCATCCTGCAAATCATCATATTCTTCGAGAAGCTGTTCGATACTGGTTCGCAAGTCCTTTGTGGATCCCGCGTTGACCGAGGCTTGACCCTTTTGAGCGCACGATTTCAGCCTTTGACCAAGCTCGTTCGGCACGTTCATCGATGCTAGAAGATCGCCAAGGCCGAGCAGGGGTTGAAATCGCTCGGCAACAACCGCCCGCCAATGTTCGCGGATCGACCGTTCCAGCGCGGCAATCGATTGATTCAGGTCGGTCGTATATTCGAAAACCGCCTTGCGCAGCGCCTCCGCGTCCCGGGCTTTCTCGAGATCCTCGCCCACGGATAGCGCGCAATCGACCATGTCGGTCAGCACTTCGCGCTGATGGTGGGGGCCGCCGAACTTTATCAATTCCGCGATCTTGAGAGAGTCCTTCATTCTCTCAACTTGGCGATCCGAGTTGCGCAACTCGACGAGCGCCTTGCCCAGCCGCTCTCCGAGCGTGCGCCGGGACACCGCGGCTGGAAGCTGTTCCAGCAGTTCTTCGGCTTCGAGAAGTGCATCGCTCATGGCGCTACTCCTCGATCTCGAAGTCATCGACCGCCGAACGGATCGTCCGTCCGACAGCTTCGACATCGTCAAGCGATCCGCTACCTGCTTCGCGAACGCAATCGCGCGCATGATCGCGCAACTCCTCCACCGCCCGCTCGCCTGCTTGTAGGGTCGTCAATACGTCCTCGAGGTCGCGAGCGGGCTGCTGCGCCAGCCAGGTCAGACGGGGCAACAGCTTGGTCGGAAGCTCCTCGTCCTCCAGGGCGAAGATCAACTCTTCGATCCGGGTGCCGGCACCTTCACCAAGCTTGGGCCCGAGCCGGACATACGCCTGCTTCCACGCCTGAACCTTCGCGATGGCGGCGCTCGGGAGTTGCTCCGCAATCCCGGTTATGCAGCGATCCAAGCGGGCAACATGGGTCGCGGTGTCCTTGCCGCGCAGCAGTTCGGACACGCCTTCACTGCGGCTCTTGATCTGGCTGAACTCTGTGCGTTCGATCTGGAGCCGCTTTTCGCCCCAATGTTGCGCGAGTTCCCGAGCCTTGCGGTACAGGTCGGGGAGTCCGCCATTCTCTTCGGGTACGGGATCGAACTTCCCGCTCTCGTTGAATTGCACGATCGCCGCAGCGAGGTCGCTCGCATCGACAAGAGCGGAGCCGCCACCCGAGCCTCCGCCAGCATCGGTCAGATGGAGGCTGACCATTGCCCGCAATTCGACCCGGAGGCGCTCGTGAAAACCCTTCGTGGCGGTCAGCCACTCCTGCCACGGCATGCAGCGGGCGGAAAAGTCGGTCTCCGACAATCCTTCGTCGCTCAGCACCGCCCTGATCTGATCGACGAGCGGCGCGTCCGCCCGTGTCGCGCCGCGAAGATAGGCCCGTGCGAGGAGGATCTGCGCAAATGTCTTTGCCGGCGCCCAGCGGGTGCCATCGGCGAGCCTCGTGACTTTTCGGTCGATGAACGCGGCAACCGAGCGTTCCAACCGGCGCATCATCGTGGCGAGGTTGCGCCGGTTATACTCGGCGTCAGCCAGGGTCATACCCGTGTCCTGCCGGAGCGATACGAAGGCCTCCAGGCCGTTGCGAACCCACGGTTCGGCCGGCAGC
>NZ_JAGMXV010000046.1 GCF_018006725.1 Rhizorhabdus sp. | reverse complement strand
CTATATCCCGTCGGCGCACTGGATCTGGGGCGGCGGCTGGATGGCGGGGCTGGGCGTGCTCGATTTCGCGGGCGGCATCGTCGTCCACACGACGGCCGGCATCTCCGCGCTCGTCATCGCGCTGATGATCGGCCGCCGTCGCGGCTTCCCGCAGACGATGATCCCGCCGCACAGCCCGGCGATGACGATGATCGGGGCCGGCATGTTGTGGGTCGGCTGGTTCGGTTTCAACGGCGGATCGGCGCTGGCGGCGGGCGCTGCTGCGGGCAATGCGCTGCTGTCGACCCATCTGGCGGCCTCGGCGGCGGCGCTCGCCTGGGCGCTGCTCGAGAAGATCAAGATCGGCAAGCCGACCTCGGTCGGCCTCGTCACCGGCGCGGTCGCGGGGCTGGCGACCGTGACGCCGGCCGCCGGCTATATCTCGCCGATCGGTGGGGTGGTCTGCGGAATCGTCGGTGCCCTGATCTGCTTTTACGCGGTGCTCGCGGTCAAGCAGCGCTGGAAGGTTGACGATTCGCTCGACGTGTTCGCGGTCCATGGCGTGGGCGGCATGACCGGATCGCTGCTGCTCGCCCCGCTCGCCACGACGGCGCTGGGCGGCGTCGGTCTTGCTGAGGGCCGGACGATCCTGGACCAGCTGGGTGCGCAGGCGCTGGGCGTCGGGGTGACGGCGATCTGGTCGGCGGTCGCCACCGTGATCATCGCCAAGGCGGCGGCCCTGATCGTGCCGATGCGGGTCGATGCCGAGGCCGAGCATGACGGGCTCGACCTGTCGAGCCACGGCGAGCGGGCCTACGAGTTCGACTGAGCCTGTCGGGCGCCGCAGCGCGGGTCAGGCCCGGCGCGGCGGCAGCACGATCTCTTCGAGCAGGTCCATCGGCATCGCACCATTGCCCAATATCTTGGCGTGGAAGCGGCGGCGGTCGAAATCCTTGCGCAGCTGCGCCTTGAGCCGGTCGCGCATCGACAGGATACGAAGCTGGCCGAGCTTGTAGCCGAGCGCCTGCCCCGGCCACGCCATATAGCGTTCGATCTCGGCGACGATCTCGCTCGCGGGCGATCCGCTATTCTCGGTCATATAGGCGATCGCCTGCTCGCGGCTCCAGCGCAGCTGGTGCATGCCGGTGTCGACCACCAGCCGCACGCAGCGGAACAGATCGTCGCCCAGCCGCCCGACGTCGCCGGCCGGATCGTCGGCATAGACGCCCAGTTCGGCAGCGAGCCGCTCGGCATAGAGGCCCCAGCCTTCGGAATAGGCGTTGAAGCTGGCGATGCGCAGGATCAGCGGGGCCTGTGGCAGGGCGAGCAGCGTCGCCCCCTGCGTGTGGTGGCCCGGCACGCCTTCATGATAGCTGAGCGTCGGCAGCGTGTAGCGCTGCACCCCCGCCATGTCGCGCAGGTTGATCCAGTAGATGCCGGGGCGCGAGCCGTCGAGCGAGGGGCCGTCATAGAAGCCGCCGGGGGCCGAATCCTGCGTCGCTTCGGGGACGGCGCGGATCTCCAGCTTCTGGGTCGGGATCATGGCGCGGGGCAGGAAGCTGGCCTGCCGCGCCTCCATCGCGGTGACGAGCGAGCGGACATAGGCGAGCAGTTCGCGGCGGCCTTCGGCGCTGTCGGGAAAGCGCTGCTTCGGATCGGCGGCCAGCGCGTCGAGCTGATCGCGCAGCTTACCCCTGGTGAAGCCGAGCTGGCGAAGGCGGGCGGTCAGCTTGCCCTTGACCAACGCGACCTGTTCGAGGCCGATGCGGTGGATCTCCTCGCCGCTCAGCGGACTGTCGCCGATCGAGCGGATATTGGCGGCGTAGAGCGCCTCGCCATCGGGCTGGGCCCAGACGCCGCTTTCGGCGCGGCCGCTCGGCATCAGGTCGCGGACCCGTTCGCGCAGGCGGCCGAAGGCGGGGCGTGCCCGCTTCTCCAGCGCGGTGATCGCGCGTTCTTCGGCCGCCGCACGGAAGCGCGGGTCAAGGCCGGCCTTGGCCATGCGCTCGCGCAGCGCGACGATCAGCGGGTGCTGGTCGGCGGGGCCCCGCAGGAAATTCTCGACCACCGGCAGCGTCTTGTCGAGCAGCGCGCGGGGCGGGATGCAGCCGGCGGCCTCGTCGGCCCGGCTCTTCTCGATCACCCCGTCATAGCCCCTGGCGAAGCCGTCGAGCTTGCCGATCCAGGCGTCGACCTCGACCGGTGACGACAGCGCCTGCTGCGACATCATGAAGTTGGGCGTGTTCACGATCGGCCCGGAAATCTGGTTCAGCACATAGGGTTCGTGCGCGGTGAACCAGAAGGGGTTGGGCCGGCCATATGCGATGCCGGGGGTGCGCAGGCCGTTGGCCATCACCGCCGCCGCAATGCGCAGCCGGAGCGCGCCCAGCGCATCGCCCGTGCAGGACAGCGCGTCGATCTCCCGCGCGGCTTCGCCGATGGCCGATCGCCATGCGGCTTCGCCATCCGGCGAGAAGTCATCCATCGCATGCGAGAAGACCCCGCCCTCGGCCGCACCCGGCAGCCCGCCATAGACGGCGGTCTCGGGCGTGTGCCGCAGCAGCTTGAGCGTGATCGCGTCGAGCGGGGTCGTGATCGGGCAGGGGCCGGGGCGCCTGGGGGCGGCCGGCACCGCGTCTGCGGCGGCCAGACGGGCGGGCAGGGCGGAGGCGAGGGCCGAGGCTCCGAGCAGGAGGCCGAAGCGGCGGCGCGAGAGGGCGGAAGCCGTTGTTTTCGTCATCATTCGAGACAACTGGTGACATTTTCGGGAGGGCGCGGCAACAGTCCGCCGATGTTCAGGATCGAATCGACCGGCGATATCGCCCGCCTCAGCCTCGACCGCGCCGATGCGCGCAACGCGATCGGCATCGATCAATGGCCGAAGCTGACCGCGCATCTGCAGGAGATCGTCGCGGGTGGTGCGCGCGCGCTGATCGTGCGGTCCGACGTGGCGGGGATATTCTCCTCGGGCGCCGATCTCGGCGATCTCGACGGGCTCGCTGCCGATCCGGCGCGACGGACCCTGTTCCGGGTGGAAATGGCCCGCGCTTTCGACACGCTCGCCGGCCTTCCGATCGCGACGATCGCGGCGGTCGATGGCGGATGCTATGGCGCGGCGGTCGCGCTGGCGCTCGCCTGCGACATCCGCATCGCAAGCAGCAAGGCGGTGTTCGCGATCACGCCGGCCAAGGTCGGCATCGTCTATCCGGCGGGCGACGTTGCGCGGCTCAAGGCGCAGGTCGGGCCGGGACAGGCCGCGCGCATGATGCTGACCGGCATGGTGATCGACGCGGCCGAGGCGGCCCGGATCGGGCTGGTCGAGCAGGTCGTCGACAGCGCCGATGCGGCTGCGGCCGACATGGCTGCGCTGGTCGCCGCCAATTCGCGCAACAGCGTCGCCGGGCTCAAGCGCATCCTGACCGGCGATGCCGAGGCCGATCGGCTGTTCGACGATGCGTTCGGCGGGGGCGATTTCCGCGAGGGACTGGCGGCCTTCCGCGAGCGCCGCAAGCCGGTCTTCCGCTGATGCACAGGCTGCTGCTGATCGCGGACCATGCGTCGAACCATGTGCCGGCCGATGTCGATCTGGGCATCGATCCGGCGCTGCTCGACCAGCACGTCGCGATCGATATCGGGGTGGGACCGCTCGGGCGCCTGCTGTGCGAACGGCTGCCGATGGACGGCATCTTCGGCCCGGTATCGCGGCTCGTGATCGACCTGAACCGCGAGGAAGACGCGCCGGGCCTGATCCCGGTCGAAAGCGACGGCCACAAGATTGCGGGCAATGCGCGCCTGGATGCGGATGCGAAGGCCACGCGCGTGGAGCGGTTCTGGCGGCCCTATCATCGCGCCATCGCCGACCGCATCGCGGCCGACCGGCCCGACCTGATCGTGTCGCTCCACAGCTTCACGCCGCGCCTCGCCAGCCGGCCCGAGGAAGCGCGGCCCTGGCAGGTGGGGGTGCTCTATAATCGCGACGATCGTGCGGCCGTCATCGGGCTCGAAGCGCTGCGCGATGCGGGGGTGATCGCCGGGGACAACGAGCCCTATTCGGGCAAGCTGCTCAACGCGACGATGAACCTGCACGCCGAGGCTAATGGCATCCCCTATCTCGGCCTCGAAGTGCGGCAGGACCTGATCGGCGATGCCGCCGGGGTCGCCGACTGGGCAGACCGGCTCGCACCAGTCATTGCCCGCGTCGGTGCCGCCTTCGCCTGATATTGGCGCCTGATCGGCGGGGCTTCGATCAGCCCGCCTTGTCGAGCGCCTGTTCGAGGTCGGCGAGGATGTCGTCGATATGTTCGAGGCCGATCGACAGCCGGACATAGCCTTCGGACACGCCGGTCGCGGCCTGCTCCTCCGCCGACAGCTGCGAATGGGTCGTCGTCGCAGGATGAATGGCAAGGCTGCGCGCATCGCCGATATTCGCGACATGGTAGAAGAGCTGGAGCGCGTCGATGAAGCGCCGTCCTGCCTCCCGCCCGCCCGCCAGCTCGAAGCCCAGCAGTCCGCCCGTCCCACCGGTCAGGTAGCGCGCGGCGCGTTCGGCCTGCTGGCCGGTCTGCAGCGACGGGTGGATAACCCGCGTCACGTCCGCGCGGCCCTGCAGGAAGGCGGCGACCTTCGTGGCATTCTCGCAGTGACGCGGCATGCGCAGTGGGAGCGTCTCGAGGCCCTGAAGGATCTGGAAGGCGTTGAACGGCGACAGCGCCGCGCCAAGGTCGCGCAGCAGGATCGTCCGCGCGCGCAATATATAGGCGATCGGACCGAGCGGCTTGGCCGCCTCGTTCCACACCGCGCCATGATAGCTCGGGTCGGGGGTGTTGAGGGTCGGCTGCCGCTCGGGCACCGCGCCCCAGTCGAAATTGCCCCCATCGACGATCACGCCACCGATCGAAGTGCCGTGCCCGCCGATATATTTGGTCGCCGAATAGACGACGATCGCCGCGCCATGGTCGAGCGGCCGGGCGATCAGCGGAGCCGCCGTGTTGTCGACGATCAGCGGGATGCCGAGCGGCCGGCCGAGCGCGGCGATCTCGGCGATCGGGCAGACCACCAGCTTCGGGTTCGGCAGCGTTTCGGCATACCAGGCGCGGGTGCGGTCGTCGGTCGCGCGGACGAAGGCCTGCGGGTCGGACGGGTCGACGAAGCGGACTTCGATCCCCTGGTCGCGCAGCGTGTTGGCGAAGAGGTTCCAGGTACCGCCATAGAGGTCGGTGCTGCTGACGACATTGTCGCCCGCGCGGGCGAGGTTCTGTATCGCGTAAGCCGATGCGGCTTGTCCCGAGGCGACGGCGAGCGCGGCGGCACCGCCTTCGATCGCGGCGATGCGCTGTTCCAATATGTCGGTCGTGGGGTTGCCGATGCGGGTGTAGATGTTGCCCAGTTCCTTGAGCGCGAACAGGTTGGCCGCATGTTCGGCGTCACGGAACTGATAGGATGTCGTCTGGAAGATCGGCGGCGCCACCGATCCCGTGCCCGGATCGGCACGCCATCCGGCGTGGAGCGCGAGCGTCTCGGGGTGCAGGGTGCGTTCGGTCATGGCCATCCTTCCAGCGATCTCGGCCTTGCAAGGGCCGTTCGCGACAGCCTATCGCGACGGCGACCGAAACGAAGAAAGATTTCCTTTCAGGCCGCTACCGAAGGACTCGTTGACGGGGTGGACGCAAGCTCCTGAACCGCCGCGAGCACTTCGGCGGCGCGGAACGGCTTGGAAATCATCGGCCGTTCGGCATGGCGGGCGGGCAGATGCTCGCGCCCATAGCCACTGACGAAGGCGAAGGGGATGCCTCGTCCAAGCAACTCGTCCGCCACGCGATCGACCGGTTCGCCGTTGAGGTTGCCATCGAGCAGCACCGCATCGGGTGCGTCGCTCGTGATGACGTCCAGCGCCTGATCGCAGGAGATTGCCGGCCCCAGGGCGAGATGGCCTGCATCCTCCAACTCCATCATCAGGTCCATCGCGACCAGAGGCTCGTCCTCGACGACGAGGATCTTGAGCGGTCGCGCCGTGTCGCTGTGCGGCTGGGACACGCTCGCTACGGTGGCCACCGGCGCTGCGCCACTCGGCTGCAATTCGGCAACGTGAAGGCCGTTGGGGTTTTCCACGCCGCGCAGCGGCAGGCGGAGATGCCAGGCTATGCCCTCGGGGCGATAGATCAATTCGGCCTTGCCACCTTCCGATACCAGGCTCGACTGGATCAGCGTGCTGCCGAAGCCGCGCTTGTCGAAAGGAGTCACCTCCGGCCCACCGCTTTCGGACCAGTCGAGCAGGACGCTGTCTCCCTCGACCCTCCAGGCGAGCGAAACATGGCCGCTGTCATTGGAAAAAGCACCATATTTGTGCGCGTTGGTCGCCAACTCGTGCAGCACAAGAGCGAAGCGCAGCGCCAGTTCGGGGGACAAGTCGAGCAGCGGCCCGTCCATATGGAAGCGATCGGGCGTCACCGCTCCGATTTCGAACTGATCGGCGATCAGCCGGCGAAGATCGGCACGTTCCCAGGTCGCGCTGCTCAGCAGCGAGTGGGCAGCCGCCAACGACTTGATGCGCCCGGTGAAGGCTTCGCGAAACGCGGCGATATCGTCGCAGTGACGAAAGCTTTGCGAGGCAATCGCCTGCACGGTGGCGAGCGAATTCTTCACCCTATGATTGAGCTCGCCGACCAGCAGGCGCTGGGTCTCCATCGCGCGCTGGCGTTCGGTGACGTCGAGCACCTGGAGCATGCCGCTGGAAGCCCGGGTGCGCGTACCCGCGACGGTGGAGCAATACCATTCGCCCGCACGGACGCTGCCGTCGGCGCGCAGGAAGCGATGTTCCTGCATCTCGCTATTCTCGCCCTCCAGCAGGCGATGCATCGAGGAGACGAAGCCGCTGCGATCGTCTTCCGGGAGGAAGGGGGCTTGATGCAGAAGCAATCCGAGCATGTCGTCGGCGCTGTAGCCGAACAGCCGTTCGGCACCCTTGGCCCAGGTGACGATGCGCAGATCGGAGTCGATTTCGATCACCGCCATCGGCGAGTTGTCGCCATGTGCGCGCAGCCGGCCTAGGGCGAGGGCGAGTTCGTCGCGTTGCCGGGCGAGCTCCCGCCGCTGGCGGGCCAGTTCGACGAAGACCGACACCTTCTGGTTGAGAACGTGGATGTCGTAGGGTTTGAGCAGATAGTCGACGGCGCCCGCTTCAAACCCGCGGAAGCGGCGCGTTTCGTCGGTGGCGATGGCGGTCAGGAAGATGATCGGCACGGCGCGCGTGCGCTCGGTCCCGCGCATCAGCTCGGCGAGTTCGAATCCGTCCATGCCAGGCATCTGCACGTCGAGCAGCGCCAGCGCGAAGTCGTTGCGGAGCATCAGCTCCAACGCCTGCTCGCCGCTATTTGCGGTGACCAGTTCGACACCGGGCTGGTCGAGTGCGGCTTCGAGCGCGACCAGATTCGCGGGGACGTCGTCGACCGCGAGGATCTTGATGATGCTATCGGGCATCGCGGGCCTCGTCGGCCGGGACGGCGTTTCGCCGGTAGATTTTCTCATGGGTGGCAAAGTCGGTGAAGAGGCCAGCGCATCGCGAAAAATGGAGCGTCTCCTTTGAACCGAGGCCGAGGAAGCCGCCGACCGGCAGCGAACGGGCGAAGATATCGAGGGCGCGGTCTTGAAGCGCGCGCTCGAAATAGATCAGGACGTTTCGACTGGATACGAACTGTACCTCCGAAAACACTGAATCGCTTGCAAGATTATGATCTGCGAAGACCGCGCGCTTGCGCAGGCTCGGGTCGAACCGCGCTGCCCCGAAGGCGGCCGTGTAATAGTCGGATAGCGAGGCTCGACCGCCCGCAGCCTGATAATTACGGGTGAAGCCAGCGAGCCGATCGAGATCGTAAATACCGGCCTCGGCCTTTTCGAGCGCACTCGGATTGATGTCGGTGCAATAGAAGATGGTTCGGTTTTCCAGTCCCTCTTCCCGGAACAGGATCGCCAGCGAGTAGAATTCCTCGCCATTGGCGCAGCCCGCGATCCATACCTTGATCGATGGCCAGGTCGCGAGGTGCGGCAGGACGTCCGTTCGCAGCCGCGCATAATAATAGGGGTCGCGGAAGAACTCGCTGACCTGGATCGTCATGAACCCCAGCAGCGCCGGCAATGTGCCTACATCGTGCAGCAAGCGGTGCTGGAGCTCCGACAGGCTGCCACAGTCGAAATGGCTCTGCGCCCGTTCCAGGCGCCGCTGCAACGACGGGCGGCTATAGTCGCGAAAGTCGTAGCCATAGCGCCGCCAGACCGCTTCGACGATGAGGTCGGTCTCGATCTCGGCCACGTCTTCTGCGGTGAAGCTCATCGCGGCATCCAGACGCGGATCAGCGACAGCAGCTTGTCGATGTCGAGCGGCTTGGCGAGATAGTCGTTCGCACCGGCAGCGAGGCATTCCTGCTGGTCGCGTTCCATCGCCTTGGCGGTCAGGGCGATGATCGGCAGGGTCGCAAATTGCGGCCGTTTGCGGATCTCCCGCATCGCGGTGAGACCGTCCATCTCGGGCATCATGATGTCCATCAGCACGAGATCAATGGGTGTGCCGCCAACTTGTTCCGTCGCGTCAACGATTTCGAGCGCCTCGCGCCCATTGCGGGCGATCCGGACATCGACGCCATGGGGTTCGAGCACGCCGGTCAGCGCATAGACGTTGCGAATGTCGTCCTCGACGATGAGGATGCGGCGGTTCTCGAGCGTGCTGTCGCGCCCGAGTGAGCGCGCGAGCATCTTCTGCTGCTCGCTTGGCAGCTCTGAGACGACCTGGTGGAGGAACAGCGTTACCTCGTCGAGCAGTCGCTCCGGCGATTTCGCGCCCTTGACGATGATCGACTTGGAATAGCGCCGCAGCCGCATTTCCTCGTCATTGGCGAGGTCGCGGCCAGTGTAGACGATGACCGGCGGAAAGCCGACGCTCTCGTCGTTGCTCAGCCGTTCGAGCAGATCGAGGCCCGGCATGTCGGGCAGGTTGAGGTCCAGCACCATGCAGTCGAAGGTTTCCCGGCCCAGCTTGTCGAGGCATTCGGCCGCGCTGTGTGCACTGACGGTTTCGACGTCGCGCGAGGCGAGGAGGTGGCGGATGCTTTCTGCCTGCTGCGTGTCGTCCTCGACGACCAGAACGCGGCGCAGCCGCTGCTCCATCCGGGCTTCGAGTCCTTCGAGCATGTCGACCAGCGTGTCGCGGCTCACCGGCTTGAGCAGATAGCCGACGGCGCCGCTGGCAAGCGCGGCCTGCGTGTCTTCGTCAGCCGAGACGATGTGCACCGGGATGTGGCGCGTGCGGGCGTCGCGCTTGATCCGGTCGAGTACCGACAGACCCGTATGGTCGGGCAGGTGGAGGTCGAGGATCACCGCATGCGGCAGATATTGGCGGGCGAGCAGGGCGCCCTCGTCGGCGGTGCCGGCGATCAGGCACTGAAAGCCCACCTCATGCGCCAGATCGCAGAGGATGCGGGCGAAGGCGGGATCGTCCTCGACGACCAATATGACCCGGCTGTCGCCCGACAGGGTGGAGCGATCATCTTCCGTGCGCAAGGCGATCCGGTCGGGTCGCGACGACAGCGACGCGACCGGTTCTGAACGCGGCTGGAAACTGCGCGGTGCGGGTGCGCTCTTTGCGGCGCCTTGGAATTTCTCGGGCAGGGCAATGGTGAACGCACTGCCTTCGCCGAGGGTGCTGTGCAGCGAGATATCGCCTCCCAGCAGCCGGGCGAGTTCGCGCGAGATCGAGAGGCCGAGGCCCGTGCCCCCATATTTGCGGCTGATGCTGCCATCCGCCTGACGAAAGGCTTCGAAGATCATGTCCTGCTTGTCGGCGGGAATACCGGGCCCGGTGTCGCGGACGGTGAGCTGGATCAGGCCATCCTCGCCGCGACCAGCCTCGATCGCGACCTCACCGCGCTCGGTGAACTTGATCGCGTTGGACAGGAAGTTGCGCATGATCTGTTCGAGGCGCTGGACGTCGGTCTCGATCATGGCGGGCACGTCGTCGGCCTGACGCAGATGGAAAGACAGGCCCTTTGCTTCGGCTGCAGGCTGGAAGCTGTTGCGCAGCTTTTCGAACATGTCGCCGAGGCGGGTGGGACGGGGCTGAAGTTCCAGCTTTCCAGCCTCGATCTTCGAGATGTCGAGAATGTCGTTGATCAGGATGAGCAGGTCGTTGCCCGAGGTTTCGATCGTCTCGGCGAAACGCACCTGTTCGTCCGACAGATTGCCGTGGCGATTTTCGGCGAGCAGGCGCGCCATGATCAGCAGCGAGTTGAGCGGCGTGCGCAGCTCATGGCTCATATTGGCAAGGAATTCTGACTTGTAGCGGCTCGCCTGTTCGAGTTCGGCAGTCTGCGCCTTGAGCGAGGCCTGGGCCCGGGCGAGTTCGTCGCGCTGGGCTTCGAGCGAGCCGGTCTGCTCTTCGAGCAGGGCGTTGTTGCGTTCGAGTTCCTGCTGCTGGTCTTCGAGCTGCGCCTGCGAGCGGAGCAGCTGCTTGCTCTGCTCCTCCAGTTCGTCGTTGGTGGCGCGCAGTTCCTCGCTCTGGGCCTGCAGCTCTTCGGCCTGCTGCTGGGTTTCGGCGAGGAGGTTCTGCAGGCGGGCGCGATATTTGCCCGAGCGGATGGCAGTGCCCAGATGGCCGGAGATCAGCTCCAGAAATTCCGGCAGGTCCTTGGGGTTTGCGCCGGGTTGATCGAGGAAACCAACCTCTACGATCGTGTTCACCATTTCGTCGACGCGACCGGTGCCGATCACCAGGCTGCGGGGTTTCGCGCTGCCGAGGCCGCTGCCGAAGGCCAGATATCCATCGGGCACATCGTCGACGATCAGCGTGCCGCCGCGCCGGATGGTGTCGCCGAGCAGGCCGTCATTGCGGCCGATCCGGTCGGGGGTGGATACCGAAGCAGGAACGCCGGTCGATGCCACCCTGCGATACTCTTCGCCGTCGCGGACATAGACGAGCCCGGCAGCAGCGCCGAACCGTTCGACGATGAAGCCGAGCGTATTGAGGCCGATTTCCTCGGGAGTCTGTTCTCCTCCGGTACGGCGGGTCAGTTCGGCCTCGGCCTCTCGCAACCATTGCTGGCGGCGCGCATCGAGCCGATAGCTGATGAACATCATGCCGATGCCGGCGAGCAGCATGTTGACGATCGTCGCCAGCGACCGGTTCACCAGGGCGAGGGCGGGGTCAACGCCGGTCGGCGCGTTGTAGAAGCCGATGGCCATGCAGACGACGGAAAGCGCCGCAGCAGCGACAGGAAGCAAACGATAGGGGCTGGCGAACGCGATGACGGTCGGGAGGAGGTAGATCACCCAGACGGCCGTTCCGAGAGGGAAGGAGATGTCCGCGATGCAGGTCAGCGCGAGAATCAGCGGAAGACCGAGAAGATAGAGGTAGGAACGATTGCTCCCGCTCGTGAACGAAGACATCCTGTAACTTCCAGCGGGGATCGGTGCCGACGGACGCGCGAACCACCCCCCGGTAGAGTTCGCCGTTCGGCCCAAACGCCTCTGGACGATGCTGGTTCCCAGAAATCTGATCTCGGACCGAGGGATCGCTCCTCGAGCGCGCCGCTCACATGGACGAGCAGACACAAGCCGCGCATAAGGGCGGCATGTCGAGGGCGATTTTATCAATCTCTGCGGGGCTTTTTCTCGCGTCGGCGATGGCAGGGTGCAGCGGTGGCAGTGACAAGTTGCCGCCAGGCACGACGCGGGTGGAGTGCAGACCTGTCGGTGGCGCGCCGTTGGAAGCCGCCTGCACGATCGAACGCATGAAAAGCGAGGACGGCACGGTGCTGGTCGTTCGTTCGCCCGACGGAGGTTTTCGACGATTGCTCCTGGTCCGCGATGGGCGCGGGGTGGTGGCTGCCGACGGTGCCGAACCGGTTGTTGTCGGGCCCGCCGGCCCGTCCCATATCTCGGTCACCGTCGGCGGGATGCAATATCGGCTGCCGGCGCGGGTCGTGCCATGATCGGGCGGCCCATATTGACCGCGGCCGAGACGCGTGCGGCCGAAGAGGCTGCCTTCGCCGCCGGACTTTCGGTCGACGAGGCGATGGAGCGGGCTGGGAGCGCCGTGGCGGAGGCAGCCTGGCGCTTTGCTGGGCCGCGCGAGACGCTGGTGCTGTGCGGTCCGGGCAATAATGGTGGCGACGGCTATGTGATCGCGCGTTGGCTTCGCGAGCGGGGTGTGCGCGTGCGCGTCGCGGCAAGCGGGGATGCGCGTACCCCTGCGGGCCAGTTGAACCGCGCGCGGTGGGCCGGACCCGTGGAAAAGCTGGCCGAGGCACAACCGGCCCCTTTGCTGATCGACGCGCTGTTCGGCACCGGTCTCGTGCGGCCGCTCGATCCCGTGGTGGCCGAACCGCTGGCTCGGCTTGCGGAAGCGGCATCGCTCAGCGTCGCGGTCGATCTGCCCAGCGGCGTCGGGACCGACGATGGTTCATGGCTCGGGCCGGCGATCCCCTATGATCTGACGGTCGCTCTGGCGGTGCTCAAGCCCGCGCACAGATTGCAACCCGCAGCCGCCTATATGGGACGACTTGTGTTGGCCGATATTGGTATCTCGGGGACCTCCGATCTGGCGGAGATCGCCCGGCCGCGTCTGTCGCCGCCGGGCCCGGCCGACCATAAATATACGCGTGGCCACGTCGTGGTGCTCGGCGGAGCGATGCCGGGCGCTGCACTGTTGTCGGCGATGGCGGCTCAGCGCGGCGGGGCGGGCTATGTCACCCTTGCCGCCGAGGCTTCTGCCGGAGCGGCGCCCGCCGCGCTGGTGCGCCGCGCCGATCCGGTTGGCCTCATCCTTGCCGACGATCGGGTGGGGTGTGCTGTCGTCGGGCCGGGGCTGGGGCGCGACGCCGAGGCTTCGGTACGGCTCGATGAGGCTATCGGGGCAGGGCGTCCCTGTGTCCTCGATGCCGATGCGCTGACGTTGCTCGCCGAGCGGCGACGCGCTCTGCCGGCGGACTCCATCCTGACGCCGCATGAAGGCGAGTTCCGGCGCCTGTTCGGCGATCTTGGCGGAAGCCGTGTCGAGCGGGCCCGGACGGCGGCTCGGTCATCGGGCGCCGTGGTCGTGCTCAAGGGGCCCGATACGGTCGTTGCCGCCCCCGACGGTCGGGCAGCTATCGCACAACCCGCCACGGGATGGCTCGCCAGCGCGGGCACGGGCGATGTATTGGCGGGCGTCATCGCAGCGAATCGGGCGCGCGGTCTCGATGCCTTTACCGCAGCCTGCGCCGGCGTCTGGTTGCATGGCCGCGCCGGTGCACTGGCGGGGCCCGGGCTCATCGCCGACGATCTGGTGGCCCATCTGCCCGCCGCTCTTGGAGAATGTTGTTGAACGATCAGGCACCCATCGTCCGCATCGCGGCGCGCGGCGACGGCATCACCGAAGACGGGCGGCATTCGCCGCAGTCGGCGCCCGGCGATCTGCTGGGTATCGACGGGACGCTGACCTGGGGTGCGCATCATGTCGAGCCGCCCTGCCGGCATTTTCCGAAATGCGGTGGATGCCAACTCCAGCATGTCGATGACGAGAGCTATGCCGACTATATCGTCCAGCGGATCCTAGGTGCTCTCGGCCAGCAGAAGGTTGAGGCCGGATCGGTCGCGCCTGCCATATTGTCGGCGCCGGAAACGCGCCGCCGGGTCTCGCTGCGCGCCGAACGGCAGGGCAAGCGGATGCTGCTCGGCTTCAACGAAGAGGCGAGCCATCACATCGTCGATCTGAAGATGTGCGCGGTGATGCACCCGGCGCTGGTCGCGTTGATCGAGCCACTGCGCCGCCTGATGCATCCGCTGCTCCGTGACCGCCGCGCGGCCGGGGTGCAGATGACCCTCGTCGACCAGGGGGTCGACGTGCTGCTGGAAAAGGTCGAGGTAGAGGGGCTGGCCGCGATCGAGGCGGTCAACGATTTCGCCCGCACCCACCAGCTTGCCCGGCTCGCGATCGACGACGGCTATGGCGCCCGCGCGCAGTGGGAGCCCGATGCCGCCACGATCACCCTGGGCGGAGTGGCGGTGCCCTTTCCGTCGGGCGCCTTCCTGCAGGCAACCGCCGACGGGGAGGCTGCGCTGGTCGCGGCGGTGGAGGCGATCGTCGGCGACGCGCCGATCGTGGCCGATCTGTTCGCAGGACTCGGCACCTTCTCGCTGCCGCTGTCGGGCAGTCGACGGGTCTATGCGGCCGAAGGCGCGCGAGATGCGGTGCTGGCGCTCAAGGCCGCGAGCGACCGGACCCAGCGGAAGATTGCCGTCGACCATCGCGACCTGTTCCGGCGCCCGCTGAATGCAGCCGAGCTGGATCGCTTCGATGCCGTCGTCCTCGATCCGCCGCGCGCCGGCGCCAAGGAAATGATGGGAGCGCTCGCGCAGACGCAGCGTCTGTCGCGCATAGCCTATGTTTCTTGCAATCCCTCGACCTTTGCCCGCGATGCCCGGACGTTGGCCGAAGGCGGCTGGGTGCTGGAGAAGATCGTCCCCGTCGGCCAGTTCCGCTGGTCGACGCATGTCGAACTGGTCGGAGATTTCCGGCGGGGTGCCTAGAGGCGGTCGAAAGGCTGACGGGCGAGGCCATATGACGAATAAAGTCACGGGAGCCGTGTTTTATTCCCTTCGATCGATGCGCGGACGTGACCCTTCCGCCGTTTTCATCGGTCCTTTCAGAAAGCGACCACGCGATATCCTGTGGCTCCATCGCAGTCACGATGCCGCGCGGCCATTGCGGAATTCTGAACGGGGCCTGTCGATGGCACCTTCCTGCGGCGAAAATCCCCGCGCGTCGGCCTGTTTGCGCTGGAGAGCGCGCATGGGAAAGCGGTCTTAGCCCGCAATCACCTCGAACGCTGCGCCGGAACCCCGTTCAGCGCGGTTGACTCGGGGGACCCCCGTTCCTAAAGGGGCGTCGCCTTGGCGGGATCGATCGTCGCCATGACGCCACCTTCCCGGCAACAGGAGGGTGTGTGCCATGACGGGGAATGAGACCGGACAAGACCCGGAAAGTGTGGGGGATCAGCGTCTTACATCGCTCGATGAGCGGTTGCGGGCGATCCAGCATGCCGAACAGGTCAGAACGGCGAGCACGCATAGAAAGCCTGAGAAGGGATATTCCCAGGGCAATCGCGTGCTGACCGAACTGATCGCGGGGATCGTCGGCGGAGGTTTACTGGGCTGGTGCTTCGATCACTGGCTCGGGACCAAGCCCTGGCTCCTATTGGCCATGCTGTTCCTCGGGATCGGCGTAGCCTTCAGGAATATCATTCGGATTTCTCAGGAGCGCCCGGAGTGATTTCCGGACGCTTTTGGCATAAGCAGGGGTAAGGCAAGCGTGGCAGCCGAATCGGGCAAGATCGATCCGATGCACCAGTTCCTGATCGAGCCGTTGTTCGGTCAGGATTGGGCGATTGCGGGCCATAACGTCGCTTTCACCAATTCGGCGATGTGGATGGTCGTGACACTGGTCGCGATGCTGGTCTTCATGGTCGGCGGAATGAAGCGCGAGCTCGTTCCCGGCCGCTGGCAGGCTGCCGTCGAGAGCTTTACCGGCTTCATCTCGGGCATGATGGCCACCAATGTAGGCCCCGAAGGCAAGAAGTTCGTTCCCTACGTCTTCTCGCTGTTCATGTTCATCCTGATCGCGAACATCATGGGCATGATGCCCACCGGCGTGGTCGGGGTTCATCCCTTCACCGTGACGAGCCACCTGACGGTGACCGGCGTGCTCGCCGTCATCAGCTTCGCGATCGTCCTGATCGTCGGCTTCTGGCGCCACGGCTTCCATTTCTTCTCGCTCTTCGTGCCGCACGGCACGCCGGGCTACATGGTTCCGCTGATCTTCGTGATCGAGCTTTTCTCGTTCCTCATCCGCCCCTTCTCGCTCGGTCTGCGACTGTTCGTCGCGATGACTGCGGGGCACATCCTGATGAAGGTTCTGGCCGGCTTCGTGATCAACGGCATCAACGCGGGTGCAGTGACGGTGGCGATCGTCTCCATCCCCAGCTTCATCCTGATGATCGGCATCACCCTCCTCGAACTGCTGGTGTGTGCCATCCAGGCCTATGTGTTCGCGCTGCTGACGTCGCTGTATCTCAACGACGCGATCAACCTGCACTGAGTTTCACTGCACGACCTTCAACCCAATTCTAAGCAAGGAGTTTATCATGGACGCAGAAGCCGCAAAGCTGATCGGTGCCGGTCTCGCCGCAATCGGCGTTGGTCTCGCCGCCCTCGGCGTGGGCAACGTGTTCGGTTCGTTCCTCGAGTCGGCTCTCCGCAATCCGGCGGCTGCCGACGGCCAGCAGGGCCGCCTCTTCATCGGCTTCGCCGCCGCCGAACTTCTCGGCCTGCTGGCGTTCGTCGTCGCGATGATCCTGCTGTTCGTCGCCTAACATTCAGGTTGCGGGGCCGGTTCGCGCCGGCCCCTAACGGGAATTACCGATGCCTCAGATCGCCCAGATCGCCGCGACTTATGCTTCGCAGATCTTTTGGCTGCTGATCGTCTTCGGCCTGATCTATTTCGTGATCGGGCAGGGGATGTTGCCGAAGATCGAAGCCACCGTCGAGGCACGCGACCAGAAGATCGCTTCCGATCTCGCCGCCGCCGAGGCCGCTCGTGCCAAGGCCGACGAGACCGAGGCGGCTTATCGCGCCCGGATCGACGAGGCCCGTGCGGCCGCCCAGAAGGCGGTTCAGGACGCCAAGGCCAGCGCTGCCGCCGATGCGGAACAGCGGGTCAAGGCGGCCGATGCCGCGCTCGCAGCCAAGGCTGCCGAGGCCGATGCGGCGCTGAAAGCCGCGCAGGCCAAGGCGTTGACGGAGATCGAGAATGTGGCCGCCGAGGCCGCGCAGGAGATCGTCGCCAAGGTGTCGGGCATCTCGGTCGACAAGGCCGAAGCCGAGAGTGCGGTGAAGTCCGCACTCGCTGCCTGAACGGAGACGTCGAATGTCTGTAAACGGCTCCGCACTCGTGGCGGAAAATCTCTCCGAGGCAGCATCGCTCGAGGGCATGCCCGAGGATGTCAGCGCCGGCCATGCCGCCGCCGGGACGCTCGAGCATCATGTCGACCCCACCGCTCTCGGCATGACGGCCACGGCCTGGGTGTCGCTGGCGATGGTGATCGTCATCCTTCTCCTGCTCTGGAAGAAGGTGCCGGCGGTTATCGGCTCGTCGCTCGACAAGAAGATCGCCTCGATCCGTGCCAATCTCGACGAGGCCGCCTCGCTGCGCGCCGATGCCGAGAAGCTGAAGGCCGAATATGAGGCAAAGGCCCAGGCCGCTGCTCGCGAAGCCGAAGAGATGCTGGCCCATGCCCGCAGCGAGGCTCAGGCCATCGTCGAGCAGGCCAAGGTCGACGCCGGTGCGCTGATCGAGCGTCGCGGCAAGATGGCCGAGGACAAGATCGCGGCTGCCGAGCGTGGCGCCGTCGCCGAAGTGCGGGCCAAGGCTGCCGCTGCTGCCGCTGGTGCGGCTGCGGTCCTGATTGCCCAGCGCAACGATGCAAAGACCGACAAGGTTCTGATCGACGGCGCGATCGACTCATTGGGCACTGCCCGCTTCTGATCCATCACCAGGTCGGACAAAAAGGCCCGTCGGATCACCGGCGGGCTTTTTTATGCCTGCAGCCCGACCGTAGCCTGACCCGGTGGCTTGGCGCCATTTACCAAATCCTCAGGCTCCCTCGCTAAACCGCCGATCATGGGTGCGATCGGCTGGATATGGGCATGGCTGATGCTGATGGGCGGAGTGCGGGCGTGGAACAGCGCTTCGCTACCGTTCGATATCGTCTGCGCCATGCTGCTGTCCGGGATCGTTGCGCTTCCCTTGCTGTGGAGCCGCAAGAACGGGATGTTCGCGGCTTTTGCGCCATCTCCCCTGGTTCGGGCAGGGATTGCGATCCTTCTGCTCGTTTCGGCCGGGGTATCGCATCCTGACATGCTCATGAACATCGCGACGGCTTGATCCATATCCGGCGAGGTTCGGGGCGGACCGAGATTGCGGCGCGCGCGCCGGCATCCTAGATCAGGACCGTGACCGACATTCCATCCAGCGACCGTTTCAACGAGGAGAAGAGCGTCTTCACGGTGCGGGGTTCGGATACCCCCGACATCGATGCAGGCGTCGCTGCCATTCGCAACGTACTCAAGACGCTGCCTGCGCGGCCGGGGGTCTACCGGATGCAGGATGCGCGCGGCGATGTGCTTTACGTGGGCAAGGCGCGCGCGCTCAAGAATCGTGTCGCCAATTACACGCAGATCGCGCGGCTGCCGAAGCGGCTCAGCCGGATGGTGGCACAGACCCGCTCGATGACGATCGTCACGACCAACAGCGAGGCGGAAGCGCTGTTGCTCGAGGCCCAACTGATCAAGCGCTATCGGCCGCCTTATAATGTCCTGCTGCGCGACGACAAAAGCTTCCCCTTCATCCTGCTGCGCGAGGACCACGATTTTCCGCGCATCCAGAAGCATCGCGGCGCCCGGCGTGCCAAGGGACAATATTTCGGCCCCTTTGCCAGCGCGGGATCGGTTACGCGCACGCTCAACGCGCTGCAGAAGCTGTTTCTGTTGCGGTCCTGCACCGACAGCTTCTTTGCCAATCGCGATCGGCCCTGCTTGCTCTACCAGATCAAGCGCTGCTCGGCGCCGTGCGTCGGCCGGATCGACGAGGATGCCTATGGCGAACTGGTCGGCGACGCCAAATCTTTCCTGACGGGCAAGTCGACCCAGGTTCAGAAAAAGCTCGGCGAGGCGATGAGCGCGGCGGCCGAGGCGATGGATTTCGAACTCGCTGCCATCTACCGCGACCGGCTCCGGGCGCTGACCTTCATCCAGGGCAGCCAGGCGATCAATGCCGAGGGCGTGGCCGATGCCGACGTCTTCGCGCTCGATACCAAGGCGGGGACGGTCTGCATTCAGGCTTTCTTTATTCGCGGTGGGCAGAATTGGGGGCACCGCGCCTTCTTCCCCGCGCATGTTCAGGACGTACCTGAGCCCGAGGTCCTCGCGAGCTTCCTCATGCAATTCTATGAGGAAGTCCCTCCGCCCCGCCTCGTCCTGGTCGGCGATGCGCCGTCGGAAGCCGAACTGCTGTGTGAGGCACTTTCCGAGCGGGCCGGCCGCAAGGTGCAGATCAAGGTCCCCCAGCGGGGCGAGCAGCGCAAGCTGATGGAACAGGCGCGCCGCAATGCGCGCGAGGCGCTCGACCGGCGGCTGGCGGAGTCGACGACGCAGGGCCGCATCCTTCAGGAAATGGCCGAGCTGTTCGAACTGGAAGGGCCGCCCGACCGGATCGAGGTCTATGACAACAGCCATATCATGGGCACCAACGCGATCGGCGCGATGATCGTCGCCGGCCCCGAGGGTTTCCGGAAGGGCAGCTATCGCAAGTTCAACATCAAGCGGGCTGAGACCAGGCCGGGCGACGACTTCGCCATGATGCGCGAGGTGTTGGAGCGGCGCTTCGCCCGGCTGGAGCGCGAAGATCCCGAGCGGCGCAGCGGGGAGTGGCCGGATCTGCTGCTGATCGACGGCGGCAAGGGCCAAGTCAGCGCGGTCTGCTCGGTGCTGGAGGAAATGGGCGTGCAGGATGTGCCCGTCGTCGGCATCTCCAAGGGCCCCGACCGCAATGCCGGGCGCGAGCATTTCCATCTGCCCGACGGCCGCGAGTCGATGCTGCCGATGAACTCGCCGCTGCTCTTCCACCTTCAGCGCTTGCGCGACGAGGCGCATCGCTTCGCGATCGGCGCCCATCGAGCGAAGCGTGCGGCGAGCCTGACGAAGAGCCCACTCGACGATATTCCGGGCATCGGCCCGGCACGCAAGAAGGCGTTGCTGATGCATTTCGGCACGGCTCGAGCGGTGCGGTCAGCATCCCTTGCGGACCTGGAACGAGCTCCGGGCGTTTCAAAGGCCATGGCACAGGCGATCCACGATCATTTTCATGCGGCCGGCTGATGGACAGCGACGCGCCCGGATCCGAAGCCGGCGCGGGCGAACCGCCGCGCATACTGCTGACGATCGATACCGAATTGACCTGGCGTCCTGGCGGCAATTGGGGCGACTGGCGTGAGGCGTTCGACCGATCCTACGAAGCTGCCGGTGTGGGTGTGCGCTACCAGTTGCGGGTGCTCGCGAGATATGCCCTGAAAGCGTGCTTCTTCGTCGATCCCATGCCGGCCTGCGTCTATGGACTGGACCCCGTTAGACGGATGCTCGAACCGATCCTGGAAGCCGGCCAGGAGGTGCAGCTCCACCTCCATCCTCTATGGGTCGGTGCACTCGAAGGGCGGACACGGAGCGAGCGACAATTGGCGCGCTACGACATAGGTTCGCAGATCGACCTGATCCGGCGTGCGCGCGACATGCTGGTCGAAGCGGGGGCACCCGAGCCAATCGCCTTCCGCGCCGGTAACTATTCCGCGAACGACGACACGCTGCGCGCGCTTGCGGTGCTCGGCTTTCGCTTCGACAGCAGCCATAACGGGCATCAGCACCCCTGGCCCAGCGCGATCGGACTGCCCCGCGATCAGATCACGCCGGTCGAGCATTTGGGAATGATCGAGATACCGGTCACTTTGATTGCCGACGGGCAGATGTCCCGGCATCTGCAGATCTGCGCGGTTTCTTCCGGAGAATTGCGCGCCGCGATCGAGCATGCAGAGGCTTCTGACACGCCCATAGTGACCATCGTGACGCACAGTTTCGAACTGGCGAACCGCGCGGGGACCGCCCCGAACCGTATTCACGTCAAGCGTTTCGAGGCCTTGTGCGAGTGGCTGGCCAGCGAGCGTAGACGTTTTCCCACCGCCTATTTCACCGATCTCGATCGGCTTCCGCTCGACCGGCCGTCGGTGCTTCTGCCGAGCGCCGGCCTCCGCCGAATGGGGCGGCTGTTCGAACAGATCTGGTCGAACAAGGTGGAAGAGCGCGGCTGAGGCGGCCGCGCTCCCGATCCCATGCAGCTGCGCACCCCCGCCATCATCTGCGCGATGCGGCCCCACGGCGAACATGGTGCGATCGTGCGCGCGCTGACGCCGGGCCACGGCCTGCTGGCCGGCTATGTGCGGGGCGGGCGATCGCGTCGGCTGCGGCCGGTGCTGGTGCCCGGCAATATGGTTGAGGCGGATTTCAGGGCGCGGACGGCCGAGCAGCTGCCGGGGTTGACGGTGGAGCTGAGCCACAGTCGCGCAGGGTTACTGTCCGAGCCGCTGGCGGCATCCGCCATCGACTGGCTGACGACGCTGACGGCCGTCGGGCTGGCCGAAGGCCAGCCGCACGAGCGGCTGTACGAAGCGCTTGATGCGACCCTCTCCGCGATCGAGTTCGCACCCTCGGCGCGGGGCTGGGCGGCGTCAGCGGTCCGCTACGAGATGCTGGTCATGGCGGAACTCGGCTATGCGCTCGACCTGTCGGGCTGCGCAGCCGGTGGCCCGGTCGAGGACCTGGCCTATGTCAGCCCGAAGAGCGGAGCCGCCGTGTCACGCGATGCCGGACTGCCCTATGCCGACCGTCTGCTGCCGCTGCCGGCCTTTCTGGCGCGGGGAGGCGAAGGCACCGATTGGGACGAGATTCTCGCGGGGCTGAAGCTCACCGGTCATTTCCTGCGCAGGGACATATTGGTCGATCGGCGAAGCGATGCGCTCGACGCGCGCGAGCGGCTGGTCGAGCGTATAAGGCGGCTGCTCTGACGCCGCGAGGCGACAAAGCGATTGCGCGCGCGGCGAGGGCAGGGCATCGGGCGGCGGCGAATTCGATAAGGGGAAAGTCATGCTGATTGCCTTGTTGCCCGGAGACGGCATCGGTCCGGAAGTCGTCGCCGAAGCTGTACGCGTTCTCGACGTCGTCGCGGGCGACCGCCTGACCTTCGAAAAGGGCCTCGTCGGCGGCGCGGCCTACAAGGCCGTGGGGCATCCTCTTCCCCAGGAGACGCTTGACCTGGCAAAGCGTGCGGACGCTATCCTGTTCGGCGCGGTCGGCGACCCGGATTGCGACGCGCTCGAACGGCATCTGCGCCCGGAACAGGCGATCCTCGGCCTCCGCAAGGCGCTGGGCATGTTCGCGAATCTGCGCCCGGCGAAGCTGTTCAAGGAACTGGCCGACGCCTCGGCGCTGCGGCCGGAAGTGGCCGGCGCGATCGACATGGTCATCGTCCGCGAACTCAATGGCGACGTCTATTTCGGCGAGAAGGGCATGCGCAAGACGGCCGAGGGGCGCCGCGAGGGCTATGACGTCATGTCGTACGACGAGGACGAGGTGGCGCGGATCGCGCGCGTGGGGTTCGAGACGGCGCGCGCGCGCGGCCGTCGCCTCTGCTCGGTCGACAAGGCGAACGTCCTGGAGACGTCGCAGCTGTGGCGCGACGTGGTGATCGAGCTGTCTGCCCAATATCCGGACGTCGAACTCAGCCATATGTATGTCGACAATGCCGCCATGCAGCTGGTCCGCAATCCGGGCCAGTTCGACGTCATCGTGACGGGCAATCTGTTCGGCGACATCCTTTCGGATCAGGCATCGATGTGCGCCGGATCGATCGGCATGCTCGCCTCGGCGGCGCTCGATTCCAACCAGAAAGGCCTGTACGAGCCGATCCACGGGTCGGCGCCCGATATCGCCGGGCAGGGCAAGGCCAACCCGCTGGCGACCATCCTGTCGGCGGCGATGATGTTGCGCTACTCGCTCGGTATGGCCGACGAAGCCGACCGGATCGAAGCCGCCGTGGCCAAGGCGCTGGAAAATGGCGCCCGCACGGCCGACCTCGGCGGCGCGATGACGACCAGCGAAATGGGCGACGCCGTCCTCGCAATTCTCTGACGCGACCTTCCGCTCAGCGCCCCATGAGGGCGCGGGCGGCGGGGAGATAGGTCCGGCCGATCCGGATCTTCTCCTCGTCGGTCAGAATGGCGTGCCAGACCCCCATGCCATCGTGGCTCAGGCGGGCGATCCGATCGCGCCGCACGATCGTGCTGCGGTGAAGCCGGACGAACAGCGTCGGGTCGAGCCGGCGCTCCATTTCGGTGATCGTCTGGTGGAGGAGGAAGCTGCGCTGGCCGACGTGCAGCCGCATATAGTCGCGCTCGGCCTCGACCCGATCGATGTCCTGCGCGGCGATCCGGATCATCTCCGACCGATGCGGGACCCAGAATTCCTGAGCATGATCCGACGCCGCCGCCGCTTCCGGCGGCGCCTTGCGCCGCTCGACGACGCGCTGCACCGCGCGGGCGAGGCGATCCTGCGCGACCGGCTTGAGCAGATAGTCGGTGGCCGACAGGTCGAAAGCGGTAACTGCATATTGGTCGAAGGCCGTGCAGAAGACCACCGCCGGGCGGGTCGCGCGCTGCTCGATCGCCCGCGCGACGCCTATCCCGTCGAGGCCCGGCATGGCGATGTCGAGCAGCAGCAGTTCGGGTTCCAGTGCCTCCAGCAGGCGCAGCGCTGCCTCGCCGTCGGACGCCGTGCCGACAAGGTCGATCATCGGCTCGCGCGCACACAATATCTGGAGCCGCTCGATCGCCAGCGGCTCGTCGTCTACGACCAGGGTTCTTATCGGTGAATCAGCTGTCATTCCTGATCAATGGCATGAAAAGCGTGACGCCAAAACCGCCATTGGGAAGCGGGCCATAGCGACAGCTGGCCTCTTCTCCGAAGCGCGCCCGCAGGCGATCGGAGACGTTTCGCAGGCCGACGCCCGTGCCGGCAGGCGCCTCGCCTTCGGCCAGCGGATCGCCGTCGTCCTCGACCGAAAGAACAAGCCCGTGTGAATCCTCGCGTGCGGTTATGCGGAGCGTCACGGGACGCCGCGAACGGGACACGCCATATTTGATCGCATTCTCGACGAGCGGCTGCAGGATCAGGCAGGGCACGCGCACATCTTCCAGCGCGGGAGGCACGTGGATCTCGACCAGCAGCCGGTCCGGAAAGCGGATCGCCTCGATATCGAGATAGAGGCGCTGGAGACGAATCTCCTCCGTCAGCACCACGTCTTCGGTCGGATCGGCTGTGAGACTGGTGCGGAAGAAGGTCGAGAGGTTGAGGATCATCCTCTCCGCTTCGTCGCGGCTGTCCTTCAGGATCAGCGTCGACAGCGAATTGAGGGTGTTGAACAGGAAATGTGGGTTCACCTGATAGCGCAGCGCGCGCAGTTCCGCGTCGCGCGCAGCGGTGCGATAGGAGGCGGCTTGTCGCTCTGCTGCCCGGACCGCAGCCGCATAGGAGAGTGCTAGAAACAGCGCCCCCCAGGCGGCGAAGAAGAAATAGCCGTTGAGCGCCTGATCGCCGATCTGTGCGATCACCGACAGCTCATGCTCCTTGTAGCTATCGGTGGGGCGTCCGACCTGGATCATGACGGTGCCCGGCGACGGCTCGCTGATCACCGGCATCGGAATTTCCACCGGTTTGGGGATCTCGATCTTGGGCAGCGTCGAGGGGGGCGACGGAGCCTCCGGCGTGGTCGCTGGGGTGGCTTCTGCAGGCGCGGCCGGGACCGCAGGCGGGGCGGGGGGCGGCGGCACGGCCGCCAATATGGAGTCGATGTCGATCTTTATGCCTTGGCGCCTCGCCTCCTGAACCGCCTGGCGCGCCTCCTGCATCTGCTCGCGATAGTCACGGACGGCTTCCCGATAGGCTTCGCGCTGCGCAAGGGCTGCTTCGCGCAGAGCTTGCTCTGCCTCCCGCTTGCCTTCGTCCGCCTGCCGACGGCGTTCGGCATTGGCGCGGGCCAGTTCGCTCTGCGCTTCCGCCAGTTCGCGTTGGATTTCCGCCTGGCGCTCAACGGCTTCGCGCTGCGCGTCGGCCTTTTCCTGAGCGGCCTCGCGGGCCTGCTCAGCCACCTCTCGCATAGCTGCCCGCGCCGCCTCTATTGCAGCCTTGGCCTGGGCCCTGGCCTGCGCCGCGCCATCCGTCTCCACCGTGACTTTCGAGGCTGTATTTGCCTTGTCTGCTTCGATCCGGCGGTCGATCTCTCGAAAAGCCATCCAGTTCATCGAGCTGTAGGCGACAGCCGCCGGGATCGAGAGGAGCGCTACGGCGGTGACGTTCACCGCCAGCGATTTCCGCGCGAGGGGCCGCATTGCGAGGTAGACGATATAGGTCGCCACCATCGACCCGATCGACACGAAGGCGCGGGCGGCGAGCATGTCGGCTTGGTGGCCGAGGTCGATCATGAAGGAGCGGATCGTTGCGATCACGCAATAGACCATCCAGAAGCAGATGATCGATATCAGGGCCACGCGCGGGCTGACCATGGCACCGCGCGGCGTTTCAGCGTTGAACGTCATCCGACTTCTATATCTTCATCGCTGTAAATATGCCCGCCCCCCATGCGCATGTTCGTAGGTCCACACATGTCGTTCATAGAAACTTCAGCTTTCTGGCACGCCTCGGCGAGGTTGCATAGCAGTGCGATAGGGGCGTGGAATACGGCTGCGGGAAGGGGAGCCCTAGAA
>NZ_JAGMXV010000250.1 GCF_018006725.1 Rhizorhabdus sp. | reverse complement strand
AGTAGAGTCAGACGTGGGCGCGGTGCGGTGTCTCCACCGCCCGTCTCCCACGCCTGCTCTCCGAACCGGACTTGCACCTTTCGTTGTGCATCCGGCTCTCCAAAAGTCTTGGCGAACTCGGGCTTTCTCATCCATTTGAGATCGAACCGGTGGACCGGCACGTAGCTCATCAAGAACTGTTCCGTGCCGCCTTCAGCCCAGACCTTGGCACCGGAGTGGGCGGTACTGGGTCTGCGCCACGATGCGATCTTCCTCCCGGGGACACCTGCGTGCTTGGCCCGCAGCCACAGCCAGAGACGTTGACGCACATGCCAGTCGAGACTGGCGAAGATGCGTTTGGACCCTACACAGTAGCGATAATAGGCGGACCACCCCCGAAGGTATGGATTGAGTTCCTGAAGCATGGCCGTGAGCGAACGCCGAAGCGTCTGTCGACGAGCCAGTTGATTTACCCGAATGCGGAAACCGTTGATCGGCTCGCGGGGAATTTCGATGCGGGCATGCAGCCCGAACCGTTTGTCCCACTTGAGCCTTACACGGCATCCCAAGAACCGACAGCCATTGGTCAACGCGGTGATGCGCGTCTTTTCAGGCGAGAGCGTCAGACCCATCGTTTCGTGCAGGTAGGAGGCCAGCGCCTGCTTTTCGGCAAGAGCATCAGCTTCCGTCCCTGACACGAAAATCAGGAAGTCATCGGCATAGCGGACAGGGTAGAAGACCGTTCGACCGGCCCTCCGGTCCTTGTCACGCTTGATGGCCGCCAGCCTGATCCCATCGGATTTCAGCCGGGGGTCTTCGGGGCGGCGGACCCATTGTCGATACCGTTCCTCGATCACGCCAAGCGCGATGTTGGCCAGCAACGGCGAAAGTACGCCACCTTGCGGTGTGCCGGTGTCTGTTGGACTGTACGAGACATCCTCCAGTACCCCTGCTTTGAGAAACTGTACGATCAGCCGGTTCACCTTGCGGTCCGCGACGCCGTGGCGCACGCGTTCCATCAGAGGGTGATGGCCGATGTTGTCGAAACAGGCCTCAATGTCACCTTCGATGACCCATTGATACGGCGCATCATGTCGGTAGCCATCGGCAGCAGGTTTGCCCCGCGACTGGATGGTCACACGGATATGTTCGAGGCAGGCCTGACTACCTCGTCCGGGCCGAAACCCGTATGAGACAGGCCAGAACCGGGCCTCGAAGATCGGCTCCAGTACTTGTTTGACCGCGCACTGCACCACGCGATCCTTGACCGTAGGGATACCGAGGGGTCGGAACTTCCCCGGTTTGCCGGGCTTGGGGATCCACTTCCTTCGTGCAGGAGACGGACGATAATCGCCCGACCGGAGCTCTTCTCGAAGCTCATGAAGGAAAAGGCCGACCCCTTTGCCGGTAGCAATTTTCTCTACGGTCGCCCCGTCGACTCCCGGCGTCCGTTTGCCGCGATTACCGGCAATCGTCTTCCAGGCCATGTACAGATTGCGGGGATCGGTAACCCAATTCCACAGATCACGATATGGTGTCTCGAGGTTTTCCCGACTCCACTGGTATAGCTTTCGCTGAACGCTGAGGAGCCAAGCCTGAGGGGCCTGATTATCAGTGTCCACTGATAGTTCCTCCGTCATGAAAGCACACCGACTTCCTGCCCGCCTTCGCCATGTGGACGGCTTTCCCGCCCTCGGACTACTACGCAGGCTCCGCCCCACCAGCGCCCATCCCCGGTCTCCGCGGATAGCCTGCTCCGAAGCAGGCGGACGATGATGGTTCCCGTGTTCCGACGATCAACCTTGGACCCGTAGGTGCGACGCTTAACCCCTTGCGGTTCAGGCATGCGGACAAGAAAGGACGATCCGCACACGAATACTCTGCGAGAATTCACCAGAAGGCAGCATGCCAAACCAACCGGTTCGCACCGCGATCTCCCCACCCCGTCAGGTGATCGGGAGTTCAACTGTAAATAAAGAGGCTTCAGACACGTCATTCGCTTTTATCTCACCATAGGCCCTGTGGTAGCCCGACCTGCGGCTGACGGGCCGCATCCGGTACAGTTAAGGTCTCCTGCTTTGAGGCCGTCCGCCGGAACGTGGAAAACCTTGGAGACCCCCTTCCAACCCGGCTCCTTCCGCCGAGTGGGGTGGCATCGCAGCCACCGGTCAATCGTCAGCAAGACGATCGAAAGGATATGATGTTGTTTTACATACATATTTCCTTTCTGCGCCGTCACGGCGCTCGCATGCAGCAGTTGCGCTTGCGCCAGAGCAGGTAGCCGAAGTCCTCGCCCTTGACGGGGAAGGCCCGGCCCGCGTCGGGCGGGAGCGTCGTCGCGCCGATCGGCGAGCAGGCATATTTGCCGCTCACCGTGGGCGTCGGGTTGGTCATCTGGATGCGGTATTGCGACTTCTTCAGGATCGGCATGACGTACTTGTTGCAGAGCGCCTTCGATCCAGCGGTGCCCCAGGCCAGCCCCTGCCGGTGCATCTTGAACAGGAGCCGCTCGGCCGCGAGGCGCGAGGACTGGACCGGCGAATTATGCGCCGCGATATTGCCGTTCATCGGGAACATCGAGCCGTTGCAGCCCGAGCACCAGAACATCGGGTCGATCGGCAGCTTCGCGCTCGCCGCGACGCAGTCGGCCGCACAGGCGGCGACCGCGATCGGATTGTTGAACAGCGCGACCTCGGGATTGATGAGCGTGGTCAGCACGTCGTCGTTCCAGAGCGGATCGATCTCGGTCATATAGGCGACGTCGAACGAGGCTTGCTCGAAACACAGGAAGTCGGTCAGGATCTCCATCCAGTAGAGCAGCGGGTAGACGTAATAATGCGCCTGCCAGTTGGCGCTGTTCTGGGTCGTACCGCCCGCGATCTTCGGCCCGGTATACTGGCCCTGCCCGATATCGAGCCCCGGATTGAGGCGAAGCCCGCCGAGATTCGGAAAACACCACGGCTTGGTGGTCACATCGACGAGCCGCGCCGGCTCCCAGAAGCCGATCGAGATGCCGATGCGCGGGATCGGCGAACCGCACGCACAGACCGGCAGGCTCGGGTTCTTGGTGTCGGGGCGGCTCCCGGGCCAGATGTGCGCGCCGCCCACCGACAGCGGAAACAGGCATGACCAGCAGACGTCGGTGATCGGGTTGACGAACTTGCCGGTGCAGTTGGCCGGGAGCGCACTCGCCGGCGCCGGCAGCAGCGCGAACGCGGCGATCATGCCGAGCAGGGTGAGCAGGCGGCGGATCATGCGCCGGGCTCCTCGGAGAAAGCGATGACCAGGGGCACCATCCGGGCGCGGTCGCGTCCATCGAAGCTTATCGACTGATCGGCCAGCGCGCGCACCAGCGCACGGCGTTTGCCAACCGATATCGTCCGCCCGCTTTCGGCAAGGACGACATCGATTTCGTTTCCGATCGACGCGGCGGTCACCGGATCGGCACGGCCCCCGAGAAGCCTTCGTACGAGGGACTCGATCTCGCAATGCACGCGGGACAGGAACAGCAGCGCAGGGACGCTCGAGAGCAACGCCACGGTCGCGATCGATACGACCATCGACAAGGCGACGACGGGAAAGAACATCCAGGCCGGGAACAGCGCGAATATGGCGAGAACATATGTCCACCCGAAGCCGACTGCCGCGACACACAGAAGCGCGTAGCGCGCGATCAGGCTGATGCGCTCAGTCGTCATGCCCTGCCCTCCCCGTCCGGCTGCGCCGCGAGGCTTGCGTCAAGGAAAGCGTTATCGGCCCGGTTCTTGGCGATCACATACACCGGCACCAGCACGACCAGCGCCAGCACCAGTCCGGCAAGCGCGCCCCCTGCCCCGGCGCCGAGCACCGCGCGCAGCGGCTGCAACGCGCAGATGGCGATCGCCAGCCCGATCGCCGACCACAGGATCGCGAGCCGCATCGCCTTGAGGGCCGGCGTCTCGGGCGCGGCCATCGGCGTCCTGAGAATATCGAGCCACATCATGCGCCCGCTCCCGACATCTCGATCTCGCTGATCTTGAGCACCTGGCCCGCCGGTTCGACCACGGCGGGGACGCGCGCGATCCCGAAATGGCTGGTGAGCTTGCCCTGCTGGTCGAAGAAGAAGCGGCGCTTCTTCTCGCCCATGCGGTTGAACGGCGAGCCGGCGACGAAGATGATCTTGGCATTCTGCGCGGTCCACCGCTTCAGCGCCCAGTCGACCTGCGCATCGTCGCGGCCGTCGATAAACACGAGGTCGGTCTTCATCGCGACGAACGACAGCGGATTGACCCGCTGCCCGGCGCGCGCGACGAGCCGGCCCTTCTGGTCCTGGATGTCCTGATCGAGCACGATCGTCGGGTCGAACGTCCAGCTGCGGCTCTCGCGCACCGCGCCGATGCCGGCGACGGGGATCGGGTTGCGGACACGTTCCTCGGTTTTTTCACGCAGCGCCGTCTGCATGCGCTCGATGCCGCCATTGGCCTGCAGCGTCTTCAGCCGGGTATCGATCGTCGCCAGCAGATCCGGCTCGGCGATCGCCCAGGTCTGGCCCATCACGCCGTGATCCTTTGCGAGCGCGCCCTGCACGATCGGCCAGGACGACGAGGCGACCAGCGCCACGCCCAGGGTTCCGCCGAAAAGGCCCGCGCGCCGGATCACAGGATCGGCGTCCCGGTGCCGATGATCTGCTTCGCGCAGGCAAAGCCGATCTCGCCGTAGCGGCTGTCGAACCCGTCGGGGTGTGCGGTGCCGACATAATAGCAGCCCTCGGGAACGCGCCCGACCGGTCCCGGCGTCAGCACCTCGCCGAAGCGCGAGCGCGGCTTCATGTGCGCGACGCGGACGCCGTCGACATAGACCCATTTCCCGCGATGCTCGACCAGCGCCCCGGCCTCGCCGATCACGCGCTTGCCGAACGGTCCCGAATCCGGTCCGAAGTGGCGGCGCACCAGCTCGCCCTCGGGCGGCGCGAAGAACACATAGTCGCCCTTGGCGGGCACGCGGCCGCGCTGGATGAAGAACGCCCAGTTGGGGAGGCTCTCGCTCGCGTTTATCATGAAGGCGTGCGTCTCGCGCCACGCGGCGATCGAGTTGTAGCCGCCCCACACGATCCCGAGCAGCGCGACCGCGCTCCACTGGCGGACCCGCTTGACGATCAGCGCCTTGCGGGCCGCGCGGTCCCCGGCGACGTCAACCGCCGTGGGAGCCGCATGACCGACCCGCGCCAGCGCCTCAGTTGCCGCTGCCATCGACCCCTCCCGGCGCGGACTGGGTGACCGTCGCCTCGACCGGCGAGACCGGCGCAGGCCCGAACGGCGAAGCGGTCGGGACCGCCGCCCCTGGCGCGGCCGGCGCGACGTTCCCGGAGGCTTGGGGAAGCATCGCACCGACCGCGGGACCGGCCGGGGTGTTCGGCGCGGCCGCGGGGAGCGGCACGCGCGCGAAGACCGCGCGGCGGATCTGGTCGGTGATATCGGGGACGTTCTTCGAGAGGACCGCCTCGCCGACGAGGACGGTGGTGCCGCTCGCGCCGACCTTCTTCATCTCGTCGTCGAGCGCGGACATGAAGGCCTGGGTCTGCGCGGCCACCTGTTGGGGCTGGCCGTTACTGTGGCTCTGCGCCTGGACATATTCCGAGACGATGCCTTCGAGCCGGACGCTCGCCATCGGCACGGTCGCGGGCGGGGCAAGGAGATGCTTGGTCACCCACGCCCCCCAGAGCAGTACCGCGACCGCCAGCGCGACCGCGACATAGGCGATGACGGGCAGGCCCTGCGGCTTGCGGCGATCCACCTTGTCCGCGACCGGACGGCGCGGTGCCGCACCGGCAGCGTCATCACGGGGTGCCGGGGCCGGAGCGGACGGTTGCACCGCCGCGGACGCGACCTCGGGACGATCGAGAACATCAACCATGACGGGGGCCTTTCGTGGAAGTGATGATCGCGCCGAGCAGGCGCACGCGGGTCACGGCGACGATGCCGAACGCGACCAGCCACACGACGAACAGCTGGTCGCCGAACGCCGCGCGGCGTGCCTGGTCGGCCGCGACGAAGCGCGTGCCGAGGTTGGCGACCTGCGAGAAGAAGCCGAGCGCGGTGAAGTCGCCTAGCATCAGGAAGAACAGGATCG
>NZ_JAGMXV010000045.1 GCF_018006725.1 Rhizorhabdus sp. | reverse complement strand
TGTCAGTTTGACCAAACGGACAGACCGAAATTGCCAGGCTTTTCAATCTTCATCTATCCCAAATACCTCCGGACTCTCGCCCGTCCATCCCGTTTCTGATACAATACCGGTGGACCCGGCAACACGAGTCCCTGGCAAGATCGGGGATAGGTCATGGCCGAAACGGGCACAGCTCTTACGAGAGCGGATTCTACAGCCTGGAGCATTGCTTGCAATCGCGAGCCGGCTATTCGTGCACTCGCCAGCCTGCCCAAGATTACCCGCGCTGCGATGTTGAACGCGAGCGCGGAGCTGGGCCTGAGCAGGTCGCGCGTCTTTGAGCTTGTCGCCCGCTATCGCGCTGAGCCCGTTACCAGCTCCCTCGTCGATCGGCCCGAAGGTTTTCCCAAAGGGCGTCGCCGACTGGCGCCGGAGATCGACCAAGTGATCGCCTCCGAAATCGAACGGTTCTACTTGACGCGCCCCAAACCGACCCTCGCGAGATTGCAGCGCGACATCCGGCATGCCTGTTATGAACGCGGCCTTCGCGCGCCCACTCGCAAGACCATCGCCGCGCGCGTTGCCGCGATTGACCGAGAACGCCTCACCAGAACGCGCGAAGGCGCGAAGGCAGCGTCTGATCGATACCGACCCGTGATTCGATCTTACACTGCCGACTACCCGCTGCAGATCGTACAAATAGACCACACACCCGCCGATATCATCATCGTCGACGAGCATTTCCGCAAACCGCTTGGCCGACCAACGCTCACCCTCCAGATCGACATAGCGACCCGAGTCATTCCGGGCTTCTACATCTCGCTCGAGAAACCCTCAGCTACGTCTGTAGGCATGGCGATCCGCCATGCGGTCCTGCCAAAGGCAGCCTGGCTTCAAGAACGCGAGATCAATCTCGACTATCCCGTCTTTGGCATCCCCGAAACTCTGCATCTCGACAATGCCGCAGAGTTTAGGTCCAGGGCGCTCGAGCGTGGCTGTGAGCAGCATGGCATCGACCTCAAGCACCGCCCCCGGCGCACGCCGCACTACGGTGGCCACATCGAACGCTTGATCGGAACCGCGGTCGGCGCCGTGCATCTCCTACCGGGTACGACCTTCTCAAACATCCAGGCCAAAGGCGACTACGACGCGGAGGGCCAAGCCTGCATGACGCTGCGCGAGTTCGAGCGCTGGTTTACACTCGAGGTCGGCGTCTATCATGGCTCGATTCACAGCGAGCTTGGCGTTCCTCCGCTCACGGCCTGGGCTGACGGGCTCGGGAGCCGCGCTGACCCGCTCCGGCTCCCGGCTGATCCCGCTCGCTTCCTCTTCAACTTTCTCCCGTTCGAGATGCGGAAGGTCAGGCGTGAGGGTATCGAGCTGTTCCATGCATTTTACTGGCATGGCAGTTTGTCCGGCCTCCTCGCGAACTGCGATCACAAGCTCCCGATCAAGTATAATCCGCTCAACCTCTCGGCTGTCTACGTCGAGCTGTCCGATACCGAGCATTTGACGGTTCCGCTCCGTGATCGGCGGCGGCCTGCCATCACGAAGTTCGAGCACGACCTCGCGGTGCGAGCACTGCGCGAACGCGGGCGTCAGGCCGTCGACGAGCAATCGCTGTTTGACATGGTGAACGAGCAGCGGCGCATCGTCCTCGAAGCGGCCCACAAGACCAAGGCTGCGCGAAAATCCGCCCAGCGCATCGCCTATGCGCTGGAGGCTGGCCTCCCTCCTGCCACCGCAGTTCCTTCAATGGCTTTGCCGGTATCGTCCGAGCCGGAGGATAGCGCGCCTATCGTTCCATTCCAGATCGAGGAGCGACTATGACCGACCTCTACGATCATCTGTTTCCGGCATATCGCGAGCAGGCAGGGTTATCCGACGACGAACGCATCGACTGGCTGAGACGCGATCGATGGCTATCGCTGCCACAATCCGAAGCCGCGCTCGGCAGGCTCGAAGATCTGCTGACCTATCCCCCGCGCGGCCGCATGCCCTGCCTCCTGCTTTTCGGTTCCACTGGCATGGGCAAGAGCGAGATCCTCAATCGCTTCGCAGAGCTGCACGCAACCCGGTACGATAAGAATGCCGGCCTTACGATTATGCCGGTCGTCATGGTCCAGATGCCGCCACAGCCTACCGAGGAAGAGTTCTACACCGAGCTTATGCTGGCTATGAACTACTCCGAGTTCGACCATATCTCCCTGCGATCACTGCGCTCTCTGGCCCGTCGCACCCTCGGGGAATTCGGGACCAAGGTGCTGGTTCTGGACGAAATCGACAAGATGCTGGCGGGCTCGCCGCGCCAGCAGCGGATTTTTCTCAACACCATTCGCTTTCTGACCAACGACCTCAGAATTCCGATCGTGTGCGCGGGCACGGAAGATGCGCGTATCGCGATCCTCACCGATCCCAATCTCGCCGACCGCTTCGCCGCATTCGAGCTTTCACCCTGGCGCAACGATCACGCCCTGCGCCAGCTCATGGCGAGCTTCGCCGGTCTGCTCCCCTTGCGCCGCCCTTCCCTGCTCGATGAAGCTGAGGTCCGCCAGCGCGTCATCGCATTGAGTGAGGGCGTGACAGGCCGAATCTTCCGGTTGATGGAGGCTGTCGCGATCGCGGCGATCCGAAGCGGCCGCGAGATGATCGACGCCGACAGCTTCGATGATGAGCAGCTATTGCTCCCGCTCGTCTCGATGCAGGTCATCGCCAGTGCCAAGCGGGCATTGCGGCGCCGTGCGGCATGAAAATCCTTTCGCTGACGAACTGCTGACGTCCTGGCACGCGCGTCAGCGCCATTCCCGCCGAGGGCGAGCGCTACCGGAGCCAAAGGCTGTCCGAAATCGCAAGGGCGACTGGCGCCACCCGGATATTCGCCCGACAAGAGCCTGGCTCAATGGGACTGCCGACGACCTCAACGTGCCGGCGACGCGCTTAGTCGAACATAGTCTTGCGAAGCACTATCCCTACTTACCGGTCGATTTTCTGGCTTGGGAACACCCGCCGGGCTCAGCCGGTTCTACCGGGCTGATCCCGGTGCCGCGGCTGCACGTCAGTTGGTGCAGCCGGTGCCTCGCGGAAGATTTCGCATCCGACCGGCCAGCGCACGTCCGGCGTCAGTGGGTACTGGCCGCTGTGGGCTATTGCCATCGGCACCGCTGGCCGCTGGAGGATCGTTGTAATGGTTGCGGATCGCGGACATGGCGATTTGCGATGCCCGCGCGCGGTCCGCTGCGGATGATTTGCGATGCCTGCTGGCAACCGATGGAAAGAACCTCGGCCCCGGCCATTTATGCCGGGAAGGACGCCCTGCTCTGCTGGGATCATGTTATTGCGTTCGAGCAGCAATGCATAGGCGCGATAAAGGGTAGGACCCCCGACCAGTTCCGCTTCAACTTCACGTCGGCCGACCAACTCCTCAACGAGGTTCGAGGCATTTGCCGCCTCCTGACCAGGAAGCCGCCAAACGACGAATATTGGTGGTGCAGGACACGGAACATCCCGCTGAACGATTTCGCGTGCGACGCGATGACGCCCGGTTACATGGGCCTCCAATTCTATTCGAGCGACACTCTCAACCCGCTCGCCGCCGCATCGCCGCTCCTGCGCCGGCGCCTGCTTGCCGCCGCTTGCGGCATCATCGAGACCAATCCCGAGATAGGCGCCGCGCTTTTTGGTCCTGACGCACCGTCAGCGATCGAACGGTTCATTGCCAGAGCAGATCGTGGCGTGCTCGATCGCTTGCTGATGACAGACGGACACTGGTCTTCCGCCTTTATCTCTCAGATCAAAGCCGCACGAGAGCGAATGGCCCGCCGGTTCACGATCTCGAAGCTGGAAGCGGCGCATCGAGCGATACGCAACGTATTCGCCCATGCATCGACAAACGAACAAACCGAACCTCGCGATCTCGCTGGCCAAAGCTGATTCCATGTCGTTGGAAGCGGTTACTGATTGAGCCCCCGCCCTTCACCGGCTAGAACCCCATCCATGCGCATTTCGAGGCTCTTCCTGGCGAACCGGTTTTGGGCGATGTTTTGTATCGCCTTGGCCGTCGTCTTTGCTGGCGCCTCGCTTTCCACGTCTATCGACAAGATCCAGCATGCGCCGGGTGTTTCGTTCGAACACGACCATTCCTTATTCAGCGATGCTTCCATCATACAAGACCATGCCGACGATCATCACGTGCCCCAACCCGGCGACAACGATCCGTACGACCATCTACCCGGCAGCCATCACCATCATGGCGATGGCGGCTCGGCTGTGCCGGTGACGGCCTCGGCGGATTCCGTCCAAGTCGCTTTGTCCAGCGAACTGCTCGGGCTTGCGCCGGATAACCAGACACCAGGCCTGCGCATTCCCGGCCCCGAACGACCTCCCAAGAGCCTCGCGATCCCAAGCTGAGCCGCCGCGTCATGTGAGGCGCGGCATCTGCCACGCCTGCTCGTGAGGCCGTTCTTGTCATGCTTTCCATCCTCGTTGCGCGCCGACCGGCGCGTTTGCGGCGCGCGCTTGCGATAGGCGCAGCGCTGGCCGCCCTGTCCGCGCCTTCAATCGGCGCGGCGCAGTCCCTCAGCCTGTCGGATGCGCTGTCGCGCGTCGCATCCGGCGATCCTTCCGTCGCAGCGAACGCCGCGCGGCTCCGTGCGGCCGATGCCGCCATTACCCAAGCCGATGTGCGGCCACGCGATGTCGTCGGCGTCGATGTCGAGGATTTCGCGGGCACCGGCCCCTATTCCCCGCTCGAACGATCGCAGACCACCGCCTGGTATGAGCGAACGTGGGAACGCGGCGGCAAGCGCGAAGCCCGCATCGGTGCGGCCCGCTCGGACCTGGGCATCGCTGTCGAGCGCAACCGCCTACGGATGCTCGACCTCTTGGCCCAGGTGCAAGCCGCCTGGGTCGATGCGCTGGCAGCCGAAGCAGTGATCTCTATTGCCGAACAGCGCCTCGCCGCCGCCCAGCGCGTGGAAGCGGAGACCGGCCGCCGTGTCGGGTGCGCGCTCGATCCGCTGTTCGCGGGCGAACGGGCGAGGACCGCCGTGGCGCAAGCCCGCATCGCGCTCGATCAGGCGCGGGAGACTGCGCGGATCGCCCGCGCCAGTCTCGCTGCCTTCTGGGGCGGCACGGCCGATTACAGTCTCGATCCCTCGCCGTTCGGGATCGCTACCCCCGGCGCGACGGCGGCCGAGGACAGTCCCGACCTCGCCCTGCTCGCCGCCGAGCGCGACGCTGCCGGTGCCCGCGTGCGGCTTGCGGAGACCGGCAATGCCGGCGACCCGACCGCGCGGGTTGGCGTTCGCCATTTCGGGCAAGGCAATGACGTGGCGATTATAGTTGGCGGCTCGATCCCGCTCGGCAACCGCGCCGCCAATCGCGGCAATGTCGCGCGCGCCAATGCCGAAGCTCAGGCCGCCGAAGCCGAGATCGCCGTCGCGCGGGTGCAGGTGCGGCGTGAAATCGACCGGCTGACAGCCGAACGGGCGAGCCTTGCCGCCGAGATCGTCCGGATCGAACGCGAGGTTCTGCCGAGCGCGGAGCGCGCGGTGGTGCTGGTGCGCGATGGTTTCGCGCGCGGCGGCACCGCCTTCACCTTCCTCGAAGTCAACCAGGCCCAGCAGGCCGTCGTCGATGCCCGGTCCCGCCGGGTCGAGCTGCTGCGCCGCTTCCATCTCGATGGCGCCCGGCTCGACCGGCTGACCGGTCGCCATGCCTCCCTCCTTGCCAGCGCGGAGAACCGCTGATGACACGATCCTTCCTTTTCGCGGGCTCGCTGCTCGCTCTTTCCCTGCTCGCCGGATGCGGCGAGTCCCCTGCCACCAAGGAGGCGGCCGAACCCAAGGCGGCCGCTGCCGCCGACGACTATGAACGCGGGCCGCATCGCGGGCGAATGCTGCGCGACGGCGATTTCGCGGTCGAGATCACCATCTTCGAGGATGGCGTAGATCCCGAGTTCCACGTCTATGCCTACCGGAAAGACAAGCCCATTCCGCCAGGCGAAGTCCAGCTTGCGATCGAGCTGTCGCGCCTTGGCGGCAAGGTCGATCGTTTTGCCTTCACCCCGCAGGAGGACTATCTGCGCGGCGGCGGTGTGGTGATCGAGCCTCATTCGTTCGACGTGAAGGTGCGCGCGGTCGAAGGCGGCCGCACGCACAACTGGACCTACGCCTCCTATGAGGGCCGGACGACGATTTCGGCCGAGGCGGCGCGGGCCGGAGGCGTCAAGACCGAGCGCGCGGGTTCCGCGACCGTTGCCGAGCTGATCGACATGGGCGGGCGGATCGAGATCACGCCCGAAGGCAAGGCCGATGTCCGCGCCCGGCTTCCCGGCCAGATCGTCTGGATGACCGGCAAGCTGGGCGATCGGGTCAGCCGGGGGCAGACACTCCTGCGCGTCGAGTCCAGCCATTCGCTCCAGACCTACGCGGTGCCGGCGCCGATCAGCGGCACCATCATCGAGAAGAACGCCAATGTCGGCGACACCACCGGCGACCGGGCGCTGTTCGTGGTTGCCGATCCCACGAAGCTCCATGCCGAGTTCTTCGTCTATCCCCGCGACGCCGAGCGCGTGCGCGTGGGCCAGCGGGTGAGCGTGCGAAGCCTGTCGGGCGAAGCGAAGCTCGACGCGCCCGTGGAAGCCGTGCTGCCGACCGCGGACGTCGCCAGCCAGACGATGATGGCGCATGTCCATCTGCCGCCCGAAGCGTCGCGAACCTTCCGCCCCGGCATGGGCGTCGAGGGATCGTTCGCCGTGGCCGAAGCGCAAGTGCCGCTCGCGGTCAGGACCAAGGCCATCCAGCGGTTCCGCGATTTCGAGGTGGTCTATGCCAGGGTCGGCAACACCTACGAGGTGCGGATGCTGGAGATCGGGCGGCGCACGCCTGAATGGACCGAAGTGCTCGGCGGCCTCGAACCCGGCACCGAATATGTGACCGACGGCGCTTTCCTGATCCGCGCCGACATCGACAAGTCGGGGGCCAGCCATGACCACTGAGACCGCCACCCACAAGCATACGCCCTTGCTTGAACGCCCACCTCTTCTGGAAAAGATTGTCGCCTCCGCGATCCGCTTCCGCTGGGCCGTGCTGGTCGTTGTCGCGCTGCTCTGCGGCATCGGCGTCTGGGCCTTCCAGCGCCTGCCGATCGACGCGACGCCGGACATCACCAACGTCCAGGTGCAGATCAACAGCGAAGCGACCGGCTTCTCGCCGCTCGAAGCCGAGCAGCGCGTCACCTTCCCGGTCGAGACCGCGATCGCCGGTTTGCCGGGCCTGCAATATACCCGCTCGATCTCGCGCTACGGTCTTTCCCAGGTAACGGCCGTGTTCGAGGACGGCACCAATATCTACTTTGCGCGCCAGCTCATCAACGAACGGCTCCAGACGGCGCGCGACCAGCTTCCCGATGGCGTCGCGCCCGAGATGGGGCCGATCGCCACCGGGCTGGGCGAGATCTTCATGTATACGCTGGAAGCGGCGCCGAATGCCCGCAAGCCGGATGGGAGCCGCTATACACCCGAAGATCTGCGCACGCTTCAGGATTGGGTGATCCGGCCCCAGCTCAGGAACACCCCCGGCGTCACCGAGGTCAACAGCATCGGCGGCTATGAGCGACAGTATCATGTGACGCCGCTGCCTGACCGGCTCTCGGCCTATGGGCTTACTCTCAACGATGTTGTCGAGGCATTGGGGCGCAACAACGCCAATGTCGGCGCGGGCTATGTCGAGCGCTACGGCGAGCAATATCTGGTCCGCGTGCCGGGCCAGGCGTCGGGCATCGACGATCTCAAGTCGATCATCGTAACCAATCGGGGCGGGATACCGATCCGCGTGGCCGATGTCGCCGATGTCGGCATGGGCGAAGAACTGCGCACCGGCGCGGCGACCGAGAACGGCCAGGAAGTCGTGCTCGGCACCGTGTTCATGCTGGCTGGTGAGAACAGCCGGATCGTCGCGCGCGCGGCCGCCGCGCGGCTCGAGGAAGCGGCCAGGGCGCTCCCGGCGGGCGTGAAGGCCGTGCCGATCTACGATCGCACCGATCTCGTCGAACGGGCGATCTGGACCGTCGAGAAGAACCTGCTCGAAGGTGCGCTGCTGGTGATCGTCGTCCTGTTCCTGCTGCTCGGCAATATCCGCGCGGCGCTCATCACGGCGGCGGTGATCCCGATTACCATGCTGATGACCATCACCGGCATGGTGCGCGCGGGCGTCTCGGGCAATCTCATGAGCCTGGGCGCGCTC
The DNA here is from genome assembly GCF_018006725.1 of Rhizorhabdus sp. Taxonomy (GTDB): domain Bacteria; phylum Pseudomonadota; class Alphaproteobacteria; order Sphingomonadales; family Sphingomonadaceae; genus Rhizorhabdus. The sequence goes on along the minus strand of NZ_JAGMXV010000045.1, from coordinate 17,395 downwards.
GACTTCGGGCTGATCGTCGATGGCGCGGTCATCATCGTCGAGAACTGCCTGCGCCGGTTCGGCGAGGCACAGCACCAGCTAGGGCGGCTGCTGAAACGCGAGGAACGCTTCGCGCTCGCCGCGTCGGCGACGTCGGAGGTCATCCGGCCGTCGCTGTTCGGGATGCTCATCATCGCTCTGGTCTATGTGCCGATCTTCGCGCTCACCGGCGTCGAGGGGAAAATGTTCCACCCGATGGCGATCACCGTCGTCATGGCGCTGACCTTCGCGCTGATCCTGTCGCTGAGCTTCGTGCCGGCGGCAGTCGCGCTGTTCGTCACCGGCAAGGTTGAGGAGAAGGAAAGCCGTCTGATGGGCTGGGCGCGCAAGGTCTATGCGCCCGCGCTCGATGCCGCCCTGCGGCTCCGGGTTGCGTTCGTCGCGGGCGCGGTGGCGCTGGTCGCCATCGCGGGCTTTGCCGCGACGCGCATGGGATCGGAGTTCGTTCCCAATCTCGACGAGGGCGACATCGCGCTCCACGCCCTGCGCATCCCCGGCACAAGTCTCAGCCAGGCGATCCAGATGCAGACCACGCTCGAAGCGCGATTGAAGCGGTTCCCCGAGGTCGAGCGGATCGTCGCCAAGATCGGCACCGCCGAAGTGGCGACCGATCCGATGCCCCCTTCGGTCGCCGATACCTTTATAATGCTCAAGGATCGCAGCGAATGGCCGGACCCGCGCAAGCCCAAGGCCGAGCTGGTCCGCGAGATGCAGGAAGCCGCCGCGACCATTCCCGGCAACAATTACGAGTTCACCCAGCCGATCCAGATGCGATTCAACGAACTGCTGTCGGGCGTCCGGGCCGATGTCGCGATCAAGGTGTTCGGCGACGATCTCGATCAGTTGTTGGAGATCGGTCAGGCCGTCGAAGGCGTGGTGAGCGGCATCGAGGGCGCGCAGGATGTGAGCGTCGAGCAGGTTACGGGGCTGCCCGTCCTCCAGATCACGCCCGACCGGGCGGCGCTGGCGCGGCTCGGCCTCAACATCGGTGATATCCAGGAGGTGGTGGCGGTCTCGATCGGCGGCCGGGAGGCCGGGCGGATATTCGAGGGCGACCGGCGCTTCCCGGTGATCGTGCGATTGCCCGAGGACATCAGGAGCAAGGCCGACGAGATCGGGCGCTTGCGGATTCCGCTGGCAGGCAATGGCGCCAACCCGCGCGGGTTCGTGCCGCTCGCCGATGTCGCCAAGGTCGAGGTGGTGATCGGACCCAACCAGATCAGCCGCGAGGACGGCAAGCGCCGCGTCGTCGTGACCGCCAACGTGCGCGGGCGCGATCTCGGCTCGTTCATCGAGGAGCTTCAGCAAAAGGTGGACGCCGAGGTCGAAGTCCCCTCCGGCTATTGGGTGAGCTATGGCGGTACGTTCGAGCAATTGATCTCGGCGGCCGAGCGGCTGCGCCTGGTGGTGCCCGCCGCGCTGCTGCTGATCTTCGGCTTGCTCTACGGCCTGTTCCGATCCGCCAGGGATTCCGCCATCGTCTTCTCCGGCGTGCCGCTGGCGCTGACCGGCGGCGTGGCGGCGCTGCTGATCCGGGGTATGCCGCTCTCGATCTCGGCGGGTGTCGGGTTCATCGCGCTCTCGGGCGTGGCGGTCCTGAACGGCGTGGTGATGCTAAGCTTCATCCGGCAGCTCCGCGCCAGTGGCAACGGCCTTGAGGATGCGATCCGCGAAGGCGCCCTCACCAGGCTGAGACCCGTGCTGATGACCGCGCTGGTGGCAAGCCTCGGGTTCGTGCCGATGGCGTTCAACGTCGGCGCGGGCGCGGAAGTGCAGCGGCCGCTCGCAACAGTTGTGATCGGCGGCATCATCTCCTCGACACTGCTGACGCTGCTGGTCCTGCCCGCGCTCTATCGCCTCGTGCATGGCCGCAGGGCCGAACCCGAAACGCGAACGCCGCCGGACATGGCGCCCGCCATAAACTGACCCATGCCGCTCCCATGCGTCGATCGCGCATGGGAGCGGACAGTCTGAGGAATTGCCCATGCTCTCGGTTCTCGCCAATCGCACCTACCGCCACCTGTTCCTGGCGCAGATAATCGCGCTGGTCGGCACCGGCCTCGCCACGGTCGCGCTCGGCCTGCTCGCCTATGACATCGCCGGGGCCGATGCGGGGGCCGTGCTCGGCACGGCGATGGCGATCAAGATGATCGCCTATATCGGCGTCGCCCCGGCCGTCGGCGCCTATGCGAGCCGCTTGCCGCGCCGCAGCTTCCTTGTCGCGATGGACGTGATCCGTGGGCTGGTCGCGCTGGCGCTGCCGTTCGTCGATCAGGTCTGGCAGGTCTATTTCCTGATCTTCGTGCTGCAATCAGCCTCGGCCGGATTCACGCCCACCTTCCAGGCCACCATTCCTGAGGTGCTGCCCGACGAGAAGGACTATACTAGCGCATTGTCGCTCTCGCGCCTCGCTTACGACATGGAAAGCCTGACCAGCCCGATGCTCGCCGCCGCGCTGCTGACGGTGATGAACTTCCACTGGCTGTTTTCGGGCACCGCGATCGGCTTTGCCTGCTCGGCGCTGCTGGTCCTGACGACGGTTCTCCCGCGTGCTGCCGCCGCCAAGCCAAAAGGCGGCATCTACGACAACACCACGCGCGGCGCCCGGCTCTATCTCAAGACGCCCCGGCTGCGCGGGCTGCTGGCGGTGACGCTCGCCGCCGCCGCCGCGAGCGCGATGGTGATCGTCAATACGCCGGTGCTGGTGCAGGCGGCGCTCGGGTTGGGGCAACGGGAGGTGGCGATCACGCTCGCCGCGTTCGGCGGCGGCTCGATGTTGGCCGCGCTGCTGCTGCCGCGCCTGCTCGACAAGCTGCCCGACCGCACGGTGATGCTTGCGGCGGCCTCGGCAATGACCATCGCGCTGGCCGCGCTGGCTCTCTCATGGCGCGGTCATGCCTCGCCCGGCTATTGGAGCGTCATTCTCGCGGGGTGGGCGGTGCTCGGCATTGCCTATTCGGCGAGCATCACGCCGGGCGGCCGCCTGTTACGACGATCGTCGGGCGAAGCGGATCGGCCCGCCCTGTTCGCCGCGCAGTTCGCGCTCAGCCATGTGTGCTGGCTCGTCGCCTATCCGCTGGCTGGCCAGACCGGCGCGCAGGGTGGCATGGGCCTGGCGTTCGCGGTCGCCGCCGCGCTGTCGCTGATCGGCGTGGGACTAGCGTTCCTGATCTGGCCAAAGGAGGATGCCGACGTGGTGGAGCACGATCACGCCGCCCTTCCGCCCGACCATCCCCATCTCGCCGAAGGCCATCCGCAGGGTCGCGCGGCCCATATATTCGTGATCGACGAACTGCATCCGCACTGGCCGATCCGATAGGATCGCGGAGTCGGAAAAGCGGACGCCGGGGGATGGCCCCGGCGTCCTTGCAGGGTCAAGGCTGGCGGAAGTCGCCCAAGACGAACTGGCCGCCTGCCGTCAGCACGACATGGAACAGCTTGCGCGCCGCATTCGGTTCGGCTTCGTTGCGAAAGGTCACGATCGTCTGGCGCTGACCCTGGCTGGTGCGCTCGCGCGTGCCGGCAACGGTCGCCTTCGACCAGCTCGCCGGCAGCTTCGCCTGGCTGATGAGCCGCACCACATTGTCGCGGGCGGTCTGCTGGGGGGTGCGCGCCTCATGCTCCTCGTCGTCATGGTCGGGATGGGCGAGCGCCGGGGCAGCATGGAGCGCGAAGGCGGCAAGAGCGATAAGAGCAATACGCATGGAAATATCCTTTTCAGATTGGAAATGAGGTTCAGGGAAGCGCGGCGAACTTCTCGAAGTCGCCGGTTGCGGTCACGGTGATGGTGACGGGCTGGTCGGTGCGGTTCTTCCAATACCAGCCATGCGTGCCGTCGAAGGGCGCGCGGAACTTGCCCGATGCGCCAGCCGAGCTGCCTTTCTCATAGCTCGTATAGTCGTCGCTCGCAGCGCCTGCCGGCTCGCCGTGCAGCTCGAAACGGACCTCCGCGCCATCCGTGGCCCAGCGATAGTCGAACTCGCCGCCCGCCTTCATGGTCGCCTTGACCTCACGGCCTTCATTGGGAGCGAGCGTCAGCTTCACCTCGACGGGTTCCCCGGCCTTCAGCGCGGGCGCCGGGGATGCGGCGGGCGCTGCGGCCACGGGCGTCGCCGGGACGGCATGGCTTGCGGCTTCCGCCCGCTTGACCTTGCCCATCTCGGTCAGCCCGAGCAAGCGGCCGACGCCGGTGGGATCGACGCCATATTCGGCCGGAAGCACGGTCGTCACGAGAATGACGGCGGCGGCTCCGAGAGCGATCAGGGTCGCGCGGTTGAGCTGGCGCAGGCTCGGCAACTCCCCGATGCCGGGTTGCGGAACTTGGTTCATGATGCGGCTCCTTCCAGAGCAAAGCCCGCGAGCTGATAGCCGGTGAGCACGAAGCCCGCGGTCATCAGCACGACGTTGGCGGTGAAGGCATGGGCCGAAAAGCTGCGCGTGCGCCGCCAGTAGCCCATGACGATAAGGATGGCGGCGAGCGCGAGGATCTGCCCGATCTCGACGCCGACATTGAACGAGAGGAGATTGACGATCAGCCCATCCGGGGACAGCGAGAAGTCTTGTAGCTTGGTCGCAAGGCCGAAGCCGTGGAACAGGCCGAAGATCAGCACCGCCGCCTTGGTATTGGGCTGGACGCCGAACCATCGCTGGAACGCGCCGAGGTTGTCGAGCGCCTTGTAAACGACCGACAGGCCGATGATCGCATCGACCAGATAGGCGCTGACATTCGTGCCCATGAGGGCGCCCGCGATCAGCGTCGTCGAGTGACCGATCGCGAACAGCGTCACATAGGCGGCGATGTCCTTCATCCGGTAGAGGAAGAAGATCACGCCGAACAGGAACAGCAGATGGTCGTAGCCCGTCACCATATGCTTGGCGCCGAGATAGAGGAACGCGCCGATCTGTGGCCCGCTCGTCTGTTCGATATAGCCCTGATCGCCCTCGGCGACGCCGTGCGCGAAAGCCGCGCCAGCGAAGGAAAAGGCCATCAGGGCAAGGAGGACCGTGCGGCAAATCGCCGGAGGTCTGGCCCGTAAGGAATTCATGACATGACTTTCCTGAGCGCCGGACGGGCAAGCGGCCCGCCAGGCACATGCCTGGAGAAACGGCGCGAAACAAACCCGCACCGCGTTCACGCGGCGGCTGCCGCATCAGGCTCAGGCGGCGGGTGGCTCGAGCAGCGGCGCGAGAACGGCCGATGGCAGTTGCGGTTGGTTGTGCGGCCAGTGTCGGGGCGCTCGGTCAAGCCTCGTCGCCGGGACCGGCGCCGCATACGCGAGCCGGTCGACGAGCAGATGAACATGGGCGCTGGTCCCGTCCGATTCATGATCGGTATCGGGCGCATCGCTAGGGCTATGGCCATGCCCGGCATGATGATGTTCGGCCGTGAGCGCGTGATCGTGGCTGATCGACGCGATCGGACCGCCGTGGGAGAAAGCCAGCGTCAGCACGAACAGCAAGGAAAGTAGCCGGACGATCAACATAGCAAGGTCGAGAGGCCTTTCCTTCCAAAGTGTTCTTAAGCCCGAATCCTGCGAACTTCGCAATTCCTGACCGCGCTTATCTGCGAATTATTCGCAAAAAGGAAGCCCTGGATCAATCCTGGAGCAATTGCAGCTTCTGCGCTTGCCCAATCACCCGCCGCACGCCCTCGGGCGACCATGCCAATCCGCCGCGCGGCGTTGGCTCACGCAGATCTCGGGTCAGCCAGGACGCAATGTCCCGTAACGAGGAATCCGGATGCGTTTTCAGGCGATCGGCGACAAGCCGCGCGACCCGCGTATCAGGCGGCAGGCGCGGTGCCTGGTCAAGGATGATTGCATCGGCATAGCCGGCCTTTACCAGGGCTCGGCACGCTTTCACCAGAGTTCGCTCGCTGAACGAGCGCACGGGTGGCGTGATGGCGCGGATTTGCCGTAGGACTAGTGCCCAAGGCAGATGCGGCCGCAATCTGGCAACCGTCGGCAACCAGCGGTGCCGATCGTCGATCAACTCATTGAGATAGCGTTCCTTGAGGCTGTAGCGGATATCGGCGATCGCCGCCGGATCGCGTGCGCGCATCTTCGGGTTTCCAGGTTTAGCTCCTCGTGCAACGGCCGCCTTAAGACCGGCGCGGGTCCGCTCGCGGATCAGCGCGCGCTCGAACTCCGCGAAGGCGCCGAGCATTTGCGTCATCAGCATGCCCTGCGCGCTCGATGTATCGATCGGATCGTTGATCGAGCGAAAATAGGCGCCCTTCCCCCTCAGGGTCTCCACGATCTCGAGCAGATGCGAAAGCGATCGTGCCAAACGGTCGATCCGAACCACCAGCAACGTATCGCCATGCCCGACGCGTGCGAGCGCACGCGCGAGGTTCGGACGATCGCGGCTGCCCCCGCTCGCCTTGTCCTCGAGGATCACCGTGCAGCCTTCGGCGCGCAGCGCACTGAGCTGGATGGCCGTGTCCTGCTCGTCGGTCGAGACCCGCGCGTAGCCGATCAAAGCCATTTGTCACATTCCATATAACGGGGTCAAACGACCGGTTGTCCCCGTACGATAGAGTTTTGAGCAAGTGGCGGCTAGTCTTGATCGCCATGAACGCGCGCCGGTGATCCAAGGAGAGAATGTTGCGCGCCGCGCCAGCGCCTATACTCGTGAGGGATTGAGCCCCCTCCCCACTCAAAGGTTCAAAAGCGCCCCAATCCGCGACTTTCCGGCGCTTTGCCAATGCCAGTCCAGTGGTTTGGTATCGGAGTCCGGAGGTTTGGGGTCAGCCTGACGCGCTACATCGCGGGAAACGCTGGAGTCCGGTCGTATAGGGAAACCGACAGCTGCGGCGTCTTACACGATCGGTCCGCAGCCCACCAGTGTTGATAACGACCTATTATCACCACTGTGTATCTCGGCACGATTTACTTAGATGCCTGTTCGGTTTACTGTTGGCTATGCCCGCACCTTCCTCGCCGGCCCGCTTCGGCCCCACTTACAGCCCGCGGATGGTTGCAAGCGTAGCGTCGTGTACAGCGGCAATTTCGCGCCTCGATGCCCGCATTTGCGTCAGTTCAGCCGCATCCGCCTGGGCGCGCCGAGCTGCTTGGTCGGGCTATGCGCGGGCGCTCCACCTGCAGGCGGCGGAGATCGACGAAATCGACGTATTTTCCTGGGGCTGCGGCATCCATATTCCAGAACGGCCGCGGCGCGCGACCAACGTGGATGTATTCGACGGCTTCCCGGCGTGGGCGCAGGCGCTGCGCGAGCCTGATCGGCTCGCCTGGCGTGACAAACTGCCGGTAGCTGTAACGGAACCGCATTTTGTCACGGAGCACCCAGCCCTCGTCCGGGCCCTCGAGCGTGTTCGCCAGCATGCCCGCATCGACGCGACCATCGAGCCATGGCTAGGCCTGGCCTTCGCGCTGCGCGATTACGATCTGACGACGACGCCGCTGCCTTGCCTCGCGGGAGGGGCCAAGGCGCTGCGCCTCAAACGCATGCCAGCGGACCATGACTGGCAAGCGGCCGTTCGCTCGGTTGAAGCGGCCGCCATTGCCGGGCTTGATCGCCTCGATCGACTCGAAAGGCTTTATCGGGATGCGCAGCGCAAGATTATGGCCGAGTATCGGCCAGGCATGCTTCCCGCCCTTGCTGCGCTAAGCTGCCATCATCCGGTGCTTTCGCCGCAATCGGTGGCTGGCGCGCTCGGCTTGACTCTTGCTGGCGCGAGCAAGCTCCTAGCACGAGCCGCCTCGGCCAAGCTTCTCGTCGAGATTACGCGGCGGCGTTCCTGGCGCATCTTCGTTGCCGCAGATCTAGCTGTCGACTTTGGCTTTGTGGCGCCCAAACGCGGCCGACCTCCAAAGGAGCCCCCTCCCCTGCCCCCACGCCGGGACCTGGCCGAGGCGTTTGTCGCCTTCGACCAGGAGATGGAGCGCATAGACGCGCTTCTTGCGAGCCGCTGACCTCCACTCCGGTCGCATTGGCTAGCGCTTCCGGAGTCGCAGTCCGCCGGTTTTGCTCAAGGTTCAAGCAGGCTGCGGATCGATTCCAGAACCTCGTCGGTCGAAGCACCCGAGCGTGGCAGTACCTTCAAGGACAGGCCGCCGCGGCTGCCCCGCGTATAGCGCAACATCGCCTTCCCGTTCCTCGCCTTAAGCTCCACTTCCGCGCCACCCTTTTGCTTTGGGGCGACAGTCGCGCGCACGAGCCGTTTGGCGACCTCGGCGCCCGGCAGTTTGGCTCCGAGATCGGCTCGCTCGCTCTCGATCAGCCGCGCCTCTGCCTCCATCAACGGCAACATCTTCGCGTCAACTGAGAGCGGCTTAACGTCGCGGGCAATCCGCACGGTGATATCGTGAGGATCGCTGAAGGCGGCTACGATGGACTGCGGCAGGCGCGCCACGTCGAGCAGCCGGCTGAGCCACGAGCGAGATATTTTGAGGTGCTCTGCCATTTCGGCCTGCGAGCCATTGTAGAACTCCGCCAGGGCACGTGAATATTCCTTCGCCCGCTCCCAATCGGAGATGTCTTTGCGGGAACGATTCTCGATGTCCGAGACCCGGAATGCTTCCTCGTCGGAAACCGACTGGATCGTGATGAGGTAGTCATATTCAGGATGGTGATGCTCACGAAGCCACTTGACCGTCCACCAGCGCCGCACCCCGGCGATGATTTCAAAATCGAAGTCGGGATCGCCTTGCAGCCTCCTGACGATTGCCGGAATGCGCTGCTTCTTCGCCGAGAGAAAAGCGTCAATGAGATCGCGACAGGTCTCTTCATTGAGATGGTCGAGATCGCGATTATGAAGTCGCCACGGCCGGCACCTCGCAGGATCGACCCACTCGGTACGGTCTGTCACCACCTTGCCCGATGCGATGCGGGCCAAGGCTTGGCTGCGGCTCGCCATAATGCCTTCGGCCGGCGCAGCGGTGTCGACGTCGGTTGCCTCGTCGAGACCCTCAGTAAGACTGCTGCCGAAGCCTCTGTTACCCTTGGACATCATCGCTTATCCCACTTGAAATTGTTCCACCCTGCCGCGATTGCCACGTGGCAACTTGGCCTGAAAGCCGCTTGGCGAGGGTTGCGTTGCCACGTGGCAACCGGCGTTCATCGTCGCGGGTGATCCACTGCGTGTGCCTCGCCGCGCCAGACGTAACATATTCATATACTGACGTGTTTCGAGTTGTTGCCACGTGGCAATTCATGTCACGCCACCTCCCCTGCCCGGCTCTGCCAGGTGCGCAGGACATCCTTCTCGATGTCGAGGCAGACCTCGTTCAGGTACTTCACACAGCGGTTGTGGACCTCGTGGGAAGTGACCGGTCGATCCAGTTCGAAAACGGTCTTCATGCGAGAGCTTGCGTTGTCGATTTCGGCGCTCGTACGCAGCACCGAACTGATCATCGAACCTCCAAAAACCTGACGCATCATGGTCAGGATTTCGCTTTGCATCGATTTGCTTTCGTCCACCCTACTTCCGACGAGGCGGATGAAATTGTATGCCGGCTTCACCCTCCCCGCGAGCTTTTCCAGCTGCCGCATGGTAGTGCGCGCCATGTCGATGAAGGAAACGGTTGACGCAAAGTCAATCACGCTCGGCGGAACCGGTATCACCATCGCGTTCGCCGCCTGGAGGACAGCCATGGAGACCATGCCGAGGGCTGGCGGTGGATCCATGATAACGACGTCATAGTCGTCGACCACGTCATCGATCGCTTGCGCGATCATGTCGATGATGTCGAAGCTCTGGTTCTGCGCCAGATAGCCCGCGATCTCGTATTCGAGATTGTAGAGCTTGAGGTTGGCAGGGATCAAATCTAGTCCGAAGAAATGCGTCTTGCGGATGATCTTACGAACCCCGAGCAGCTCGGGGTTGTGGAAGTGCCCGTAAAGCGTGTCTTCTTCTGACAGGTCGATATCAGGTCGATACCCGAACATCATCGTCGAGCTTGCCTGGCTGTCGCAGTCGATGAACAGCACGCGATAGCCACGAATGGCGAAATGCTGCGCTAGGTGAAGTGCAATCGTCGACTTGCCCACACCTCCCTTGAAGTTCGACACGGAAATGATGGCCGGCACGTCCTCAGGCGAGCGCCACGGCCGCGTACCGAACACCTCGCGCATATGGTCGAGTTCCTCGAGTGAATATTGCACCCGGTGACCGGACGCTGTCCGCCCCCGCGCCGGCAGGCGGCCGTCCCGTTCGGCCTCGCGGATTGCAGAAGCCGTGCGGCTAACCAGCGCCGCCGCCTTCGAGATGGGGAAGGACGGCCCCTTCTTCGCGCCAGTCTCTGGATCAATTGCGTTGTCCCGGATCCGTTTCAGGATCGTGAGCGCGCGCCGGTGCAATAGGCCGAGACCGTCATCCAGCAGTTCGTCCTGAGGTGCTTCTAAGGTTTGTTCGCTCGCCATGGCCGCCACTTTGTGAGATTGAAGCCAATCTCTACCGTCGTTGGCAGTTTGGAGCAAGAATTGTCCACCAACCTTGCAACTTCACCGATGATCTCCGAGCCGTTCTGGGGCTTCGAGAGTTCGCCGGCTCCTGACTTGCGGCAGCGACCGATGATCTCGGTGCGGTTTTCCGCGGCCAGTGCGTTCCCGAGCGCTCAGGCCGTTGTGGGGATCAGGGCTGTGGATAACCGCCGATGATGTCGGTGCGAGCCGATGAACTCGGTGCCGGAAAGCGATGATCTCGGTTCCGACCCGACCGATGATCTCGGAGCCCATACCTAAAGACTCGAATCCCTATAGAAATCCGATTGGGCGAATCGTTTTTCAATTTTGAAAAGGGGAGGGGGCAAACCGCACCGACATCATCGGTAAATTTGGAGGTTTCGCCCTGCTGCCGGCGCTGAAACTGCCAACATGCTTGCCAAAGCCGTCCGAAGCTGTTGAAAGGAGCCAATCAGAGCCCGTGAGTCGGGGAAGGGCAAAGGCATGAGCGGTGACAGCCATAAACCGATAGGGCATCAATACGCTCTGGCCATGCTCGACGGCGGCGAGGACCGGGTTCGCCGGGTCGCCCAGGCCGCTGGCACCCAACTTACGATGGACGCCTTCCTACGCGTTCATGACGAAGAACCGGTTCCGGCTTTCCTCCATTCCGCGCTCTGCGCCATGAGCCTACCCACAAAACGGCCGAAGGACGACACCCAGCCGATCTTACGCGAAGACGGCAGGTATGCTCTCGCCATCAATCCCAAGCCTATTCTTCAGACGGTGGACGGAAAGCCCGTCTTCCGTAGCTTGGGAGTTCCGTACGGAGCCTATCCGCGAGTCGCGCTGATTTATTTGCTTTCCCAGGCCGTCACGAAGCGCTCGCGTGATGTTTATCTGGGCCGCAACTTCACCGAGTGGATGCGCCGGCTCGGGTATCAGACCGTGTCCTACGGACCGCGCGGCACGGCCAACCTCATGCGCGAGCAGGTCGACCGTCTGCTCGCTTGCGAGTGGCAGATCCGGTGGGACGGGACGGATGCCGGCGATAACGCCTTCGCCGTCCGAGACGTCAAGATCTCCAACGAATATGCCGGAAGCTTGGGCGCGAACGGTGCTTTTGCCCGCGAGATCCGGATGTCCGAAGCGTTCTATAGCCATTTGGTGGATCATGCGGTACCGCTCAACGAAGTCGCCATCCGCGAGTTGAAGGGCACCCCTACGGCGCTCGATCTCTATACCTATTTGGCATATCGGCTACCGCGGATCACAGGCAAGGGTCAGGTCATATCCTGGGATCAGCTTGCCAAGCACCTCGGCAACGATGCCGACAGCAAGCGCTTTCGTCAGACGGTTCGAGAGACAATGCAGCTCGTGTCGGCTGTCTATCCGAACGCAAATGTCGATCTCTCGGGACGCAAGGTCGTGCTTCACCCGTCCCCGGCGCCGCTGGAGCGCAAGCTCGTGGGGTCACACTTGCGGCTCATCGGTGCTCAGCCGGATCAAACGGCACCGAGATCATCGGTCAGCGCGCCAAGAGCGAAAGCTCAGGTCGGCAAGGACGAGCCCAAGCAGGCTTTCCCTGCAGGTTCGATGAGCTACGGAACACGAGAGGCAGCCTTTAGAGCGATTGGCCTCGAAAAAGGCAAACCCTGGTCGGTCGATGATATGGCGACAGCGTTCCGGGCAGGCTTTCCGGGGATCAAGCAGCCACGGACCGACACCGAATGGCTACGCGTCTGGGAGGCGTTCGTCATCCGCTATGCCGAGCGGCGATCTCAATCCGGCAGCGAATGACCGATGATCTCCGTGCGTTTCCGATGCTGCCTGAGAACAGCAGCGGGGGAGGGAGCAACCCTGCCGTCGCCATCCAAGGTAAGCCTAGAGGGCCGCTACGAAGGTGCCCCCCAAGGCTCATAAGAAGAAGATGTAGCTCGCCAGTTGTAGCTGGCTCAACCCCCGCAAACTCACATAGACAGCAGCGTTGACTTCACCGGCGGCATTACGCTGATCTGCAGGTCCTTGTTGGTCCTTCGCCCGAGATTCAGGCTAATCCCTTGAACTCCATAGCATTTCGCTAGGGGTCCGGCACAAGGTGCAACGCTGCCCAGGCCAGCCACTGTGCACGCCCCCAGTTCCTCATCTGAACAGTTCAGGCCGCGTAGAGATGCCCCCCGAAGCTCATACAAAGCGAAGAGAAAGACGGCGGCACCTCGCTGACGCCACGGCTGCTTCACTGTGGGCGCATGGAAAGAGGGGAGGGGGAGGGCTAGCAGCGAAAGGATGAGCTCATGTCCCTAGTCGCTCTCAAGCCCAGCCAGGAGCTGGTCGATTTAGTCGGATCCCTCGGCGGGCAATGGCATGGCCGGGTCGCCATGTGCCGTTGCCCATCCCATGCTGACAACAGGCCGAGCCTTTCCTTGCGCCAAGGCAATCGCGGAATCCTCGTCACCTGCTTTGCCGGGTGTGATCGAGAAAATGTCCTGCGCGAGCTCCGGCGTGTACCAAACCGCGGGCCGTTTACCTACAATGACGGGCCCTTGCCCCACGCCGGCAATGTCGAACGTCTTTGGGCTGAAGCGCAGCCTGTCGAGGGCACCCTGGCGCAGCGCTACCTCGAGCTTCGCAGTCTCTGGCCGCTCAGTGAAGGCCTGCGTTTTCATCCGCGTTGTCCGTTTCGGCCCAAGCCCTGGACCAGCTACCACCCCGCCTTGCTCATCGCCGTTCGCGAGGGCCGGCAACTGAAGGCGGTGCAGCGCATATTCCTCGACCCGGCCACCGCAAGATACCGCATGAAGCTGATGCTCGGCCGACCAGGAGCGGGAGCATGGCAGGGAGAAGGGGAGGGGAGTGACACGCTTGCCCTCGCCGAAGGCTTTGAGACGGCTGCCGCCTTCACCCGGCTGAACGCCATTCGGTGCTGGGCCAGCATGGGAGCGCGCCGCTATGCCCATCCTCGCCTGCCCGATACGCTGCGACGCTTGATCCTGGCGGGAGATGATGACGCGGAAGGGCGACGTGCGGTGGAATTTGCCGAAACCATCTATGCCCGGCCGGGCCTTGTCATCGAGCGAAGCTTTCCTCCTGGGCATAATGACTGGGCCGATGTCCTGGAGAGCATGCGCTGACGACCTCCCGGCACTTCATGCCGCTTCGCTCTCCTGCCCCGGCTTATCATCGGGCAAAGGCAGCCGAACTGGTCTGCCCCAGAGATACCCCTGCGCTTCATCGCAACCTTCGGATCGCAAAAGGCGCAATTGCTCCTCACTCTCAAGCCCCTCGGCAAGAACCGGCACTTCAAGGCTGCGGCCGAGAGCGAGAACCGCTCGAATGATCGCGCGCGCCTGATGGCTTGTTTCGGACTCGAGAAGGAAGGATTTGTCGATCTTGATCTTGTCGAAGGGGAACGAGTTCAGCGTGTCGAGCGATGAGTAGCCGGTGCCAAAATCGTCGATAGCGATCGACACTCCCAGCGCCTTGATCTGGCGCAGCACATGGAGAGCGCGGACCTTATCGGCGATGAAGGCGGTTTCGGTGATCTCGAGTTCAAGCCGGGACGCGGGCAGACCTGATTCGAGGAGTGCGCTGGTTACGGCCTGGATGAGGTCGACATGCATCAGCTGGACCGGCGAAAGGTTTACCGCGATCCGCCACGGTTTAGGCCATCGCGCCGCTTCCGCACAGGCGTGTCGCAGCACCCACTCGCCGATGCGAACGATCTCGCCGCTCTCCTCGGCGATCGGGATGAATTCCGCAGGCGAGTATAGCGCGACGATCTGGGTGAGAGGTCAGCGACTATCAGGATGAGAACAGATTGTCGCGGCGGGTTCATGGTGCCGGGTTAGATTGTCGCTGGCAAGGGCGATTCTTCGCTCTGATTGTCGCTGATCGACATTTTCTCGATGGATTTGATTGTCGCGTATTTTGGGGTCCTTCCAGCCCCTGTCTGTCGCTGGAGGGCGGCCCTGCGACGATAGCTCTCGACATTCATCTCGAAGATGGTGGCGTGATGAACGAGACGGTCGACGGCCGCGAGCGTCATGGCGGGATCCGGGAAGACCCGGTTCCATTCGCCGAAGGGCTGGTTGGCCGTGATGAGCATGGATCGGCGCTCATAGCGTGCGCTGATCAACTCGAAGAGCACGGAGGTTTCAGCCTGATCCTTGGCGACATAGGCGAGGTCGTCCAGGATGAGCAGGTGGTATTTGTCGAGCTTGGCGATGGCGGATTCGAGCGCCAGTTCGCGGCGCGCGAGCTGAAGCTTCTGGACCAGCTCGGACGTGCGGGTGAACAGCACGCGCCAACCATTCTGGACAAGTTGCAGGCCGATGGCTGCCGCCAAGTGGCTCTTTCCTCCGCCCGGCGGGCCGAACAGGATGAGATTGGCGCCCTTTTCCAGCCATCCGTCGCCCGAGGTCATGGCCGTGACCTGCGCCCGCGAGACCATCGGCACGGCGTCGAAGGCGAAGCTGTCGAGCGTTTTGCCCGGTGGTAATCGTGCGTCGCTCAGATGACGTTCGATCCTACGCCGGTCACGTTCGGCCATTTCATGCTCGGTAAGTGCAGCGAGCAGTCGGGTGGCGGGCCAGCCCTCCTTGTCGGCACGTTCGGTAAACTCGGGCCAGATCACCTTGATGGCAGGAAGCCTCAACTCGTTGAGGATGAAGCTCAGGCGCTGGGCATCGACGTTATGGGCCTTGGTCATGCGGCCTCTCCCAGCAGCAGGGCATCGTAGTCGGTCAGGGGGCCAAGCTCGACCACCACCTCGGGCAGCGCGGCCGGATCGGGCGAGAAGCGCGTTCGCAACGCGGCGATGTCAGGCAGCCGGCCTTCGTCAAGGTCCTGGGCGAGAAGATCGGCAAGCTCGGCCTCGCAGGCCCGTTCATGGGCCATGGACAGCAACTCGACCATCTTACGGCAAGCGTCACGCTCGGACATGGCTTCGAGCAGCCGTTCGAACATGAGCCTGTACGCCTCGCGCGGGAACAACTGGTCGCGATAGGTCAGCTGCAGCAGGGCCATCGGCTTACGCCTGAGGCTATGGATCACGTGACGGTAATCCACCACATAGCCATGTTCGGTAGCGCTTTTCGGGCGACCGCGTGGCCGGGTCATGAGATAACTGCCGCCCAGGAACAGATCGAGCCGATCATCGTAGAGGCGCACACGCAGTCGATGCCCGATCAACCGTGACGGCACCGTGTAGAACACCTTGCGCAGAACGAAGGTGCTGGACGAGGTGACGGGAAGGATATGTTCCTCGTAGTCGCTGGTGCGACGATCAGGTAGCGGTTTGAGCGTTGCCCTTTCGGTGTCGATGCGGGCGGCACTGCGCCGGTTCTTTCGGGCAACGATCTCGTCGATGAACCTGCGATAGGCCGCGAGGTCCTCGAAGTCGGTCGATCCACGCATCGCCAGCGCATCCTCCACCGCCGCCTTGAGATGGCCGTGGGAGCTTTCGACGCTGCCATTCTCATGCGCGATGCCGCGGTTGTTGCGGGTCGGCGTCATGCCATAATGTTCGCACAAGGCGTCGTAGCGTGTGGTCAAGTCCGCACGGGCATCGGCATCAAGGTTGCGAAACGCGGCCGACAGACTGTCGCTGCGGTGTTCGCCCGGCGCGCCGCCCAGCATCCAAAGCGCGTTCTGCAGCCCCTCAGCCAATGCGACATAGCTCTCGCCGCCCAGGATGACATGGGCATGTTCGAAGCCTGACCACACCAGGCGGAAGTGGTAAAGCAGGTGATCGAGGGGCGCACCCGCGATCGTGACTTTGAGGCTCCTCATGTCGGTGAAGTCCGAAAGGCCCATTCGCCCCGGCTCATGAGTCTGGCGGAAGATCACTTCCTGTTCCGGGCCATGAACGGCCCGCCAGGCACGGATACGACGCTCCATCGTGCGGCGAACCCCAAAATCGAGATCGGGATGGCGACGGCGCATCTCCTCGAAGATCGCCACCGCCCGCAAGCCAGGTGCCGCCTTCAGCATTGGTACGATCTCGCTCTCGAAGATCGATTCCAACGGATCAGGTCGCCGTCGGCCGCGGGGCGCTTTACGGTGTGAAGGAAGCACCGGATCGCTCGCGATCCGGTAGCCCGTCGCGGTGCTGAACCCGGCCTTCGCCGCAGCCACCGGGACCGGGTTGGTCTGTCGCAATTTCATGAAAAGCCTCATTTGATGATCGTTGACTTGGCAACCCGGCACTCACGGCATCTCCCTCCAATCTGGATATGCCAATGAATATTGGGTCGGCCCCGACGATCTGCGGCTCCTCCATTAAAGGGCCATCGGTTGTTGGGGTCTCGGCTACGGGCTTCGGGCTACGCCCTCCGCCCTTCACCGACACCCCAACAACCGATTCTCATCTTGATTGTCGCTACGCTCGCATCCTGTCAGTCGCCGCGCAGGCGAGATCCAGCCGTCGCGGGGATGGTGCCAGCGCAGAAGCGCTTCGTACCCGCTGACCTCTTCGGTCGCGACGTCCTTCTGGACCTGGTAGGCGAGGCTCAGCTCTCCGCGGCCGATCGCCTCGCGCAGGTCGTTGGCGATCATACGGCGCGCCCGCGCGATATCGTCCATGCTCTGCTCGTAGTAACAGGTCTGGCGCCCAACCGTATCCTTTGCCCGGTACATGGCAAGGTCGGCATTGTTGACGATCTGCTCCCGCGTGGTCCCGTCCGTCGGGAAGATGGCGACCCCAAGACTGGCGCCCGGGAAGATGGTCACGGCGTCAAGGTCAATTGGCTGTGACAGCGCAGCCTCGAGGCGGGACACGAAGTCGGTCAGCTGTTGCTCGTCCTCGAAGGTGGTGAAGCCGGCAAACTGGCTCTGTTGCAAAAATCGTGAAGCTTGAGCATGCTTGGCGGAGATTGGACGGACGGAACGATGACGGATTTCAAGTGGCGCCATTTCCAGGGTGATGTGATCCTGTGGGCGGTGCGCTGGTATT
>NZ_JAGMXV010000044.1 GCF_018006725.1 Rhizorhabdus sp. | reverse complement strand
CCCCGCCAGCGCCGCGCGCACCTGATCGCGGTCGACCCAGATCGCCTCGGCCAGTTCCTTCTCGTCGAGCCTGATCGTCTTGTCGCGGACCTTGGCGATGCAGCCGATCATCAGCTGCGAGGGGATCGGCCAGGGCTGGCTGGCGAGATAGCGGACCTCGGTCACGATCACGCCCGCCTCCTCGAACAATTCGCGTGCGACGGCGTCCTCGATCGATTCTCCGACCTCCAGGAACCCCGCGAGCGCCGAAAAGAAGCGCGGCGGCATGTTGATGTTGCGGCCGACGAGAACATGATCCTCATGTTCGGCGAGCATGATCACAACCGGGTCGGTGCGCGGATAATGTTCGGTCCCGCAACCGCCTTCGTCCTTCACGCAGAAGCGGGCCCAGCCCGAACGGCCGACGTTCGTCGGGCGGCCGCAATTGGCGCAATAGCGATGGCGGTCGTGCCAGTCGACGAGCGAACGGGCGGCGGCATATATTGCCGGTGCGCCCGGTTCGGTCATCGCCGCCGCTCCGCTGATCGTCGCACCACGCTGGTCGCGGCCCGGAGCGATCTTCGACAGCGAGACGAAGCAGGGCTTGTCGTCGAGCAGGCCGAGCAGGGCGAGGTCCGCTTCCGGATCGCCTTCGGTCAGGCTGGTCCAGACGAGCCTGCCTTCAGCGTCCAGCACCGGCGCGAGGCCGTCCAGCTTGAGCAGCTTCGCCTCCGGATTGGCGCAGGCGGCGTCGAAATAGGGACGGTTGTCGCGCTCGATATCGATCCGGACGAGGGGCGATCCGGTGAAACCGGGGGTGGGGATCTTCGACATCAACTCTCCCTGTCTGCACGACTGGCGTCTTCGCGACCGGCGATAGCGCGCTCGGCGGCGCGTGCGAAGAGGGTCGGAAGGCCGGCTTCCCCGATCCGCTCGATCGGCCACCATTCGCCTTCGCCGTGCGGACTGCCGACGGCGCGGACCACTGACAGGCGCAGCGCGAAATGGGTGAAGACATGGTCGACCGTGCCGCAGGGCTGCCAGTCGGCCGCGATCGGCGCCGAGGTCAGGCCGGGCGAGGCATCGACCCAGTCCCCGGTGGGCAGCGCGCGCATTCCGCCGAGCATGCCCTTCTCCGGGCGCCGGACGAGCCAGACCTGCTCGTCGCGTTCGATCCAGAAGGCGGTCCCGTGGCGTTGCGGCTTGGGCTTCTTCGCGGCCTTGACCGGGAAGGCAGTCGGCGTGCCCAGGCGACGCGCTTCGCAGGCGTCGGACAGGGGGCAGATAAGACATTGCGGGGGCCGGACCGCGCAGATGCCGGAGCCCAGATCCATCATCGCCTGCGCGAAATCGCCGGCGCGCGCGTCCGGGGTGACGCTTGCCACCAGCGCGCGCAATCTGGTGCGCGCCTGGGGCAGGGGCTGGTCGAACGCGAACAGCCTGCTGACGACGCGCTCCACATTGGCATCGACGACGACTGCGCTTCGTCCGAAGGCGATCGCGGCAATGGCGGCCGCGCTATACACGCCTATCCCAGGCAATGCGCGCAGTGCGTCCTCGCTGTCCGGGAAGCGGCCGCCATGGTCGGTTGCGACCATCCGAGCGCAGGCGAGCAGGTTGCGTGCCCGCGCATAATAGCCAAGCCCGGCCCAGGCGGCCATGACGTCGGCATCGTCGGCCCGGGCGAGATCGCCGACCGTCGGCCATCGCGCGGTGAACAGCTCGAAATAGGGCTTCACCGCTGCCACGGTCGTCTGCTGCAGCATCGTCTCCGACAGCCAGACCCGATAGGGATCGGGCAGGGGGGCTCCGGGCTCCGCGCGCCACGGCAGGCTCCGCCGGTGGACATCATACCAGGCGAGCAATTTTTCGGACACGGCATCGACGGACATGGGGCGCCTATGGCATGAAGCGCCGCATGAACGAAGCGCCCCCTGCTCCCACTGTCCGAAAGCGCAAGGCCCAGCCCGATGCCGCACCCGCGCGTCCACGGGGCGGTGGCGCGAGGTCGGTGGCGGACATGCTGCCCGACGTCGGCCGGGCCGCCTTCCGCCGCTTCGGATTCGTCCAGAGTTCGGTCGTCAGCCGCTGGGCGGAGATCGTCGGCGAGCGCTATGCGAAGGTTTCGCTGCCCGAATCGATCCGCTTTCCGGCGGGCAAGCGATCGGACGGGGTGCTCACCCTGCTGGTCGAAGGGGCACATGGCCCGATGATGCAGCATGTGCTGCCGACCATCGTCGAGCGGGTAAACCGCTTCTTCGGCTATGGCGCGGTCGCACGCGTCGTGCTGCGGCAGGGCAGCTGCGCACGGCTCGAGCCACAGCAGAGCCGCGTCGCGCCGCCCTCGCTGAAGCCGATTTCGCCCGACATCGGCGGCAGCCTGCGCCTGATCGCCGACCCCGAACTGCGCACCTGCCTCGAATCGCTGGCGGGCAAGCTGGCCGCGACCAGCGGCGCACCCGTCATCGCCTCCGGAGATAAAGAGCTTTGACCCGATCGACCTTCCGCCTGGCCGCCTTGTTGCTGGCCGCGACCCCGCTGACCTTCGCAGCCGCCACTCCGGCCAAACCGGCAGCAAAGCCCACCGCTGGCGCCAACTGGCTCGCCACTGTCAACCGCACCGCCGAAGGTGCGCTCGTCATCGGCAATCCGGCGGCCAAGGTGAAGCTGGTCGAATATCTGTCGCTGACCTGCCCGCATTGCGCGATGCTCTCCAAGGAATCGCTTCCGGCTCTGCAGCGCGACTATATTGCCAAGGGTCTGGTCAGCCTCGAAGTGCGCCATGCGGTGCGCGACGGCTATGACTTCGTCGCGTCGCTGCTGCTGCGCTGTGAGCCGCCGACGCGCTATCTCGGCTCGATCGAGGGGCTGTTCGCCACCCAGGAGGACTGGATGGCGAAGGGGGCCGCCGCCAAGAACGATGCCGCCTTCGAAGCCAAGTCGCAGGACGAGAAGATGGCGGCCGTCGCCAAGTCGGCCGGCTTCGACACCTATTTCCAGAAGCGCGGCCTGAGCCCCAAGGCCTATGCGGCCTGCATGGCGAACGAACCGGCAAAGAAGCAACTCGCCGAGATGGCGGGTAACGCCTGGCAGCGCGACGGCATTCCGGGCACGCCGCTGATCCTGATCAACGGCCAGCGCAAGGAAAATGTCCACGGCTGGTCGGATCTGGAGCCGATGATCAAGGCGGCGCTGAAGTAAGCCTCGCATAGCGCGACTTTCTATCGGCTGTCGGCTTCGGCTGGCGCGTTTGTCCGCTTGCACCGCGCGTCTCCGAGGCTATCACTGTCGCCCGACGGCCCCGTGGCTGCTTGGAGTATATGATCAGATGAAGAAGGTTCTTCCCGTCGCGGCGATCACGATTGCGCTGGCGCTCACCGCCTGCGGCAAGAAGGAGTCGGATAGCGCGACGACGACCAACAGCGCGGCGCCGGCCGCGCCCAGCGCGCCCTATAGCGGCAAGGACTGGACCGAGACGCTCGCCAAGACGCCCGAGGGTGGCTTTCGCATGGGTAATCCCGATGCGCCGGTGAAGCTGGTCGAATATGCGTCGATCACCTGCCCGCATTGTCGCGATTTCACCAAGAACGGGTCCGGACCGCTCAAGGAGACCTATATCAAGACCGGCAAGGTCAGCTGGGAATATCGGAACTTCGTGCTGAATCCGCTCGACGTCGTCGCGACGCTGGTCGCGCGCTGCCAGGGCGCCGACACCTTCTTCCCCTTCGTCGAGCAGCTTTACGTTACCCAGGAGCAGTGGGTCGGCAAGTTCAACTCGGTCGACGAGAAGACGCTCCAGTCGGTCGGCAAGCTGCCGCAGCAGGAGCAGTTCACCCAGCTGGTCGAACTGTCGGGCCTCAAGGATTTCTTCAAGTCGCGCGGCGTGACAGAGGACCGGATCCAGGCCTGCCTCACCGACAAGGCTGCGCTCGACGAACTGCTCAAGATCCGCGACCGCGGCGCCAACGAGGACAAGGTCGACGGCACGCCCAACTTCCTGATCAATGGCGAGCGTCAGGAAGGCGTCTACGACTGGCCGGGTCTCGAAGCCAAGCTGCGCGAAAAGGTCCGCTGACGATGAGGCTTGCGGGCGCTTCGGCGGAGGACCGCTGAACCGCCGATGCGCATCCGCAAGCTCCGCCTTTCGGGTTTCAAGAGCTTCGTCGAGCCGGCGGAGCTGATCATCGAGCGCGGGCTGACGGGGATCGTTGGCCCCAATGGCTGCGGCAAGTCCAACCTGCTCGAAGCGATTCGCTGGGTGATGGGCGAATCGAGCGCCAAGTCGATGCGTGGCGGCGGGATGGAAGACGTGATCTTCGCCGGTACCACGACACGGCCGGCGCGCGACTTCGCCGAGGTCACCCTCTTCACCGAACGCCCCGACGCGGCCGAGGATCAGGACCGCGAAGTCGAGGTCACCCGGCGGATCGAGCGGGGGGCGGGCTCCGCCTATCGGATGAATGGTCGCGACGTCCGCCAGAAGGATGTTGGCCTGCTCTTCGCCGACGCGGCGACCGGTGCCCATTCGCCAGCATTGGTCAGCCAGGGGCGTATCGCGGCGGTGATCGCGGCCAAGCCCACCGAGCGGCGGCAGATGCTCGAAGAGGCGGCCGGCATTGCCGGGCTGCACGTGCGCCGCAAGGATGCCGAGCAGAAGCTGCGCGCGACCGAGGCCAATCTTGCCCGGCTCGACGATCTGATCGCGGATATGGAATCGCGCACCGCGTCACTGCGGCGTCAGGCGCGGACGGCCGAGCGCTACAAGGCATTGAGCGAGCAGATCCGGCTCGCCGAGGCGCGCCTGATCTTTTCCCGCTGGCGTGAGGCAGCCGCCGCCGCCGAACTGGCGGAGAAGGAGGCCAAGGCCGCTGAAGGGCTGGTTGCCCAGGCAGGCGAGGCACAGAAGGCGGCGACCGCCCGGCAGGCCGAGGCGGTTCAGCTGGTCGGCGATGCACGGCAGGCCGCGCAGGCGGCGCGTGAGCGATCGACCGGGCTGGCGCATCGGCTGGCGACGCTGACGAGCGAGCTGGAGATGGTCCGGCGTCGGCTCGCGGACATCGCCCAGAGTCGCGACACGCTGGCGCGCGACCGCGCGCGCGAGGATCGCCTCGCCATCGATGCAGCTGCGGCACTGTCTGCACTGGCCGACGAGGAAAAGCTGCTCGGCAAGCGGATCGAGGAAGCGACGCTGCGCCAGTCGGCGATCGATGCACAGGTGCGCGATGCCGAGTCCGAGGCGCGCGAGGCCGAGTTGTCCGTCGCCAGGGCGCAGGCCGCCTTTGCAGCTGAGCAGGCCGATCTGCGCGTCGCTCAGGCCAATGTTGCTGCCGCGCGCCAGCGACTCGACCGGGCCCAGACCGACGCCGGTCGGATCGAGCGCGAGATGGCGGGGCTTGGTGACGAGGCGCCTTTGCTGGCGCGGCGTGCCGCTGCGACGGCGGCGCGCGAGTCCGCCGAAGGCGCGATCGCCCAAGCCATGGCTGCGATCGCCCGGGGGGAGGAGGCGCGCGCGGCTGCTGCCGAGCGCCGCGAGGGGGCGGAAGCTGCGACCGGTGCGGCAAGGGCGGCACTGGCCGCGCTCGAATCCGAGGCCCGTTCGCTGGAAAAGAGTCTTCCCGCCGGTGGCTCGGGCAACCGGGCGATCGATCGCATAAGGGCGGCTTCGGGCTATGAACGTGCGCTTGCCGCCGCGCTTGGCGACGATCTGGAGGCTGCGATTGGCGGGGACGGGCGGTTGCGCTGGTCTGGTGCCGATCCGGACGTGGTCGACCCCGCGCTTCCGGCCGGCTGCGAACGGCTAGCCGACCATGTCGTGGCGCCCTCCGAATTGGCGCGCCGTCTCGCACAGGTGGGCGTCGTCGATGCGGATGACGGTTCGGTGAGGCTGGCCGTCGGACAACGGCTGGTCACCCGCGATGGCAGGATGCGGCGCTGGGACGGCTTCGTTGCGGCCGATGTCGGTGCAGCGGCGGCCGAGCGTCTGGTCCGCGCCAATCGGCTCGAAGCGTTGCGGGAGCAGATCGCGCCAGCCCGGGCCGAGGTGGAGGCCGCGCAATCGGCCCTCGCGGAGGCCAGCACTGCGGTGCAGGCGGCGCGGTCCGAGGTTGAGGCAGCGCGCGCCGAGCTTGCCCGCGCGGAGACGGCTCAGCGCAACGCGATCCGCGACGAGGACCAGGCGACGACCGCGATCGAGCGGCTGGCCACGCAGAAGTCCGCGATGATGGACCGCAAGGCGCGCGCTGCTGCAGAAGTAGCGGAGGCCGAAGCTGCGGTCGCGCAGCAGATGTCGGTCATGCTCGCCCTGCCCGATGGCGAGACGAGCCGTGCCGAGGTCGACCGGCTGCGCGCGGCGAGCGAGGCAGTGCGCGCGCGGCTGTTCGAGGCGCGCGGCCAGGCGATGACGCTGGCGCAGGCGGCATCGGCGGACATGCAGCGCCAACAGGCGGCGAAGGCCGAGGCGAAGAGCTGGCGCAACCGGGCAGGAGACGCCGCCAGCCGGATTGCCGAAATGGATGGCCGCGCCAAGGCGATCGAGACCGAAGCGCGCTCGCTGTCCGGCCGCCCCGAGGAGCTGGAGGCGCTGATTGCGACCGTCCGCGCCGATGCCGACGATGCAGGCAGGGCAGCAGAGGCCCTGCTTCAGAAGGAACGTGAGGCAGAGGCTTCGCTGCGGGCGATCGAGGCAGGTCTCGCGCAGGCCGGCGAAGCGCTTGCCTCCGCGCGCGAGGCGCGGGCGGGAGCGCAGGCACGGTTCGAGAATCAGGAACTCCGCCGGATCGAGATGAGCCGCATTTCGGGCGAGCGCTTCGAATGTCCGGCACCTGTGCTGCCCGAAAGGCTGGGCTTCACAGCGGCCGAGGTGGCCGACGGGACGAGCGAGTCGGGGCGGCTCGACGGGCTGACCGCGGATCGCGAGCGGCTGGGGCCGGTCAATCTGGTCGCGGACACCGAACTCGCCGAGATCGAGGCGCAGCATGGCACGAGCATAGCCGAACGCGACGAGTTGCAGCAGGCGGTCAACCGGCTGCGCGGTTCGATCGGCAGCCTCAACCGCGAGGGCAGGGCGCGCCTCGTGGCGGCGTTCGAGGCGGTCAACGGACATTTCACGCGGCTGTTCGGGACATTGTTCGGCGGAGGCGAGGCGCATCTGGCGCTGATCGACAGCGAGGACCCGCTCGAAGCGGGGCTTGAGATCATGGCCCAGCCGCCGGGCAAGAATCTCTCCTCGCTCACGCTATTGTCGGGCGGCGAGCAGGCGCTGACGGCGGTGGCGCTGATCTTCGCGCTGTTCCTGACCAACCCGGCGCCGATCTGCGTCCTCGACGAGGTCGATGCGCCGCTCGACGACGCCAATATCGAGCGCTTCTGCGACCTGCTCGTTGCAATGACGCGCGAGACGGAGACCCGCTACCTGATCGTGACTCACAATGCGGTGACAATGAGCCGGATGCATAGGCTGTTCGGGGTGACGATGGTCGAACGCGGGGTCAGCCGGCTGGTGTCGGTCGATCTGGGCGCAGTCGAGCAATTGCTGGCGGCGCAATAGTTTCGGCCCCGCTGCTTTTTCGGCGGATCATCGTCGATATACTGATGACGTGCTGAACGCCGCTCTCTTCCGGGCCGGAATCCTCGCCGCGCTCGTCGTGGCGGTGGCGCCTGTCTCCATCCGGGCCGCGCCGAAGACAGGGGCCGACAAGGCAACAGCCCGCTTCGAAGCCGAGGTCTCGGCACTCGTCGCGCGCCCTTTGCCATCGGGAGGCGTTTCGACGCTGTTTCTCGGCAGTTCGAGCATCCGGCTGTGGGATGTCGACGGCAGCTTCCCCGACCTCCATGCGCTCAACCGGGGCTTCGGCGGGGCGACCACGGCCGACGTGCTGCACCATTATGAGCGGATCATCGCGGGCGTGCAGCCGGACACGGTGATCGTCTATGTGGGGGAGAACGATATCGCGGCTGGAGCCTCGGCAGAGGCGGTCCAGGCTGACGTTCTTGCCCTGATGGCGCGGCTGCGTGCCGACATGCCGCGCGCGCGGATCGCCTATCTGTCGATGAAGCCGACGCCGCTGCGCTGGGATCTCTATGCCAAGATGGCCGCCGCCAATGCCGTGATCAAGGCGCAGGCGGCAGAGATCGGCTACGACTTCGTCGATGTCGGCGGCGCGCTGCTGGACGAGGGCGGCAAGCCCGACGCACGCTATTTCAGCGTCGACGGGCTGCACCTCAACAAACAGGGCTATCAGCGCTGGACATCGATCCTTGCGCGCTATCTGTCAGGCGCAATACCTTCGGCCGGCAGGGCGGAGGGTACCGCCACGCGTTAGAGGATTTCGCGGATCTTCTCGGGAGGACGGCCGAGCCGTGCGCCCTTTTCGGTTTCCACAAGCGGCCGTTCGATCAGAATGGGGTCTGCTGCCATAGCATCGAGGATTGCATCATCGCTGGCACCCTTGAGCGCCTTGGCGCCGTCTTCGGCTTTCCGCAGACCTTCGGCGGGCGACATGCCCGCCTTGGCATAGATCGCCGCGATCGCCGCGCGAGATGGCGGCGTCTTCAGATATTCGACGACCTCGATCTCGACGCCGGGCGTCGATTCGAGGATCGCCAGCGCCTCACGCGATTTGGAGCAGCGGGGGTTGTGCCAGATCGTCGCCTTCATGCTTCGTCTCCGAGCGAATTCAGAATGTCGAGCGCCTCCTGTCGGCGCGCCCAGGGAACAAGAATATGGTCGTGGTGGAAGCCTGCGACGACATTGGCGGCAATCCCTGCGGCAGC
Source organism: Rhizorhabdus sp. (assembly GCF_018006725.1). Taxonomy (GTDB): domain Bacteria; phylum Pseudomonadota; class Alphaproteobacteria; order Sphingomonadales; family Sphingomonadaceae; genus Rhizorhabdus. Next base: position 17,336 of record NZ_JAGMXV010000044.1, on the reverse strand, counting down.
AAGCGCGCCAGAGATAGCGGCGGTCAGGCCAACCGCCGCCAGATCGGAATGAACCGCCAGGCTGATCCTCGCCCAATCGCCGAGCGGGTCGGGAAGGATGATCGTCCAGCCTTCCTCTTCGCGGATCAGGGCGAAGACGTCGGCAGAGGGGGACTCCGCGACATCCATCGCCCGGATCGCATGACGCCTGTCGTCCAGCACGGGCGCCATCGAGGCGATCAGCCTCGAAAGGGCGCGCTCACCGGTCAGGCTTCGCCCTGTTCGGCCAGCCACTTCTCCAACCACTTGATCGTATAGTCGCCCTTCTGGAAATCGGGGTCGTCGAGCAAGGCCTGGTGGAGCGGGATCGTGGTCTTGACGCCTTCGATCACGAACTCTTCCAGCGCACGCCGCAGGCGCTTCAGACAGCCCTCGCGGTCGCGGCCGTAAACGATCAGCTTGGCGATCATCGAGTCATAATATGGCGGGATGCGATAGCCGGCATAGAGGCCGCTATCGACGCGCACATGCATGCCGCCCGGTGCGTGGAAGGCCTTTACGAGGCCGGGGCTGGGCGCGAAGGTGCGCCAGTCTTCGGCGTTGATGCGGCACTCGATCGCGTGGCCGCGGAACTCGAGGTCGGCCTGCGTCACCGACAACGGCTTGCCCTCGGCGATGCGAATCTGCTCGCGGACGAGGTCGAGGCCCGTGATCGCCTCGGTCACCGGATGCTCCACCTGGAGGCGGGTGTTCATCTCGATGAAGTAGAACTCGCCATTCTCGTACAGGAACTCGATCGTGCCGGCGCCGCGATAGCCCATGTCGGCCATCGCGCGGGCGACGATGTCGCCCATCTCGGTCCGCTGCGCATGGGTCAGAACGGGCGAGGGGGCCTCTTCGAGCACCTTCTGGTGGCGGCGCTGGAGCGAACAGTCGCGCTCGCCGACATGGATCGCATTGCCATTGCCGTCGCCGAACACCTGGAATTCGATGTGGCGGGGATCGGCGAGATATTTCTCCATATAGACGGTGGCGTCGCCGAATGCCGCCTTCGCCTCGGAGCCGGCTTGCGCCATCAGCGTCTCGAGCTGGCTCTCGTCGGGCACGACCTTCATGCCGCGTCCGCCGCCGCCCGAAGCCGCCTTGATCAGAACCGGATAGCCGATCTTCGCCGCGATCTCCTTGGCCTCGTCGAGTGAGGTCAGCGGTCCGGGCGATCCGGGGACCAGCGGCAGGCCGAGCTTGGCCGCCGTCGTCTTGGCCTCGATCTTGTCGCCCATCGTCCGGATATGCTCGGGCTTCGGGCCAATCCAGATCAGGTTGTGCGATTCGACGATCTCGGCGAACAGCGCGTTCTCCGACAGGAAGCCGTAGCCGGGGTGCACCGCATCCGCGCCCGAAATCTCCGCCGCAGCGATGATATTCGGGATGTTGAGATAGCTCTCCGACGCGGCCGGCGGGCCGATGCAGACCGACTGGTCGGCCAGGCGGACGTGCATGGCATCGGCGTCGGCGGTCGAGTGGACCGCGACGGTCTGGATGCCCATCTCGTGGCAGGCGCGGTGGATGCGGAGCGCGATCTCACCGCGATTGGCGATCAGGACCTTGGTTATCGCCACGATGCTTTACTCGACGATCACGAGCGGCTGGTCATACTCGACCGGCTGGCCGCTTTCGACCAGCAGGGCCTTCACCGTGCCCGCGCGGGGCGCGGGAATGGCGTTCATCACCTTCATCGCCTCGACGATCAGCAGCGTCTGGCCGGCGGACACCTTGTCGCCGACGCTGACGAAGGCCTTCGCGCCGGGTTCCGGCGTAAGATAGGCGGTGCCGACCATCGGCGACTTGACCGCGCCGGGATGATCGGCGGGCGCTTCCACCGGGGCTGCGGCCGCCGGTGCTGGCGCGGCGACCGGCGCCGGAGCGGCGGCGGGGAGGGCATAAGCGGGGGCGGCGCCGACGGTCACGTTGCGCGCGACCTTGATCCGGCGTTCGCCGTCCTGAACCTCGATCTCGGTCAGGTTGGTATCATCGAGAAGCACGGCGAGCTGGCGCACCAGTTCCGGGTCGACCTGCATTGTTTTCCCCTGCGATTGATCGGCCATAGCGTTAAATCATCCACAAAATTCGTCTTATGGCGGACGCCATTGTCAGATGCGCGCGGCTGCGTCCAGCGCCAGCATGTAGGATTGCGCCCCGAAACCCATGATCGAGCCCTTCGCCGCGCGGCCGACATAGCTGACATGACGGAAGCTTTCGCGGGCATGTGGGTTGGACAGATGGACCTCGATCACCGGCACCGAGACGCCCTTGATCGCATCGTGGAGCGCGATCGACGTATGGGTATAGGCGCCGGGGTTTATCAGCACCGCCTTGGCCCCGCGCGCATGTGCTTCCTGGATCCAGTCGACCAGATGGCCTTCGTGGTTGGATTGGCGCATGTCGATCTCCACCCCCAGTTCGAGCGCGCGATCCTCGAGCATCGCCGCGATGTCGTCGAGCGTGGTGCTGCCGTAGATTTCGGGCTCGCGCGTGCCCAGCATGTTGAGGTTCGGTCCGTTTAGGACATAGATGACCGGACGATCCGCCACGCGGCTTGCCTTTCCATTGCGAGGGTGCGAGCCGCCTCCCTATATGGTGCCCAGACACAAAGCGCAAAGCGCATCGGAGACCGCATGACCAATCCCGACGGAACGATCCAGCTCCGCATCAACGGCGAACACCGCCGCGTGCCCGCTGGCCTAACCATCGCGGAGCTTGCCCTCGAACTGGGGCTCGACCCGGCGAAAGTGGCGGTCGAGCGCAATCTGGAGGTTGTCCCCCGCTCGACGCTGGGGCAGGTGCGGCTCGAAGACGGGGACGAACTCGAAATCGTCCATTTCGTGGGTGGCGGAGATCATGGCGTGACGGTGGATGACGACAGCTGGACGGTGGCGGGGCAGACTTTTCGGTCTCGCCTGATCGTCGGCACGGGCAAGTACAAGGATTTCGCGCAGAACGCTGCGGCGGTCGAGGCGTCGGGTGCGGAGATCGTCACCGTCGCGGTCCGCCGGGTCAACGTGTCCGATCCCAAGGCGCCGATGCTGACCGACTTCATCGATCCGAAGAAGATCACCTATCTGCCGAACACCGCCGGATGCTACACCGGCGAGGAAGCGATCCGCACGCTGCGCCTGGCGCGCGAGGCGGGGGGCTGGGAGCTGGTCAAGCTCGAGGTGCTGGGCGAGGCCAAGACGCTCTACCCCGACATGGTCGAGACGCTGCGCGCCACCGAGATCCTTGCCAAGGAAGGCTTCAAGCCGATGGTCTATTGCGTCGACGATCCGATCGCCGCCAAGCGGCTGGAGGATGCGGGTGCGGTCGCGATCATGCCGCTCGGCGCCCCGATCGGCTCTGGCCTCGGCATCCAGAACAAGGTCACGATCCGACTGATCGTCGAGGGCACCAAGCTGCCCGTGCTGGTCGATGCCGGCGTCGGCACCGCCTCGGAGGCCTCGGCCGCGATGGAACTGGGCTGCGCAGGCGTACTCATGAACACGGCCATCGCCGAAGCGAAGAACCCGGTGATGATGGCGTCCGCGATGAAGCTGGCGGTCGAAAGCGGCCGCCTCGCCTATCGCGCAGGCCGCATGGGACGCCGCATGTACGCCGACCCGTCGAGCCCGCTTGCCGGGTTGATCTAAGGATATGGCGATGCTGGGGCCGCTGCTTGCGCTCGCTGTGGTGGCGGTGCCCCAGCCAGTTGGCATTCGAAACTGGGTTCTTCCCGACGATTATCCCTTAGCGGCGCTGCGGGAAGAGCGATCCGGTCATACGGGCTTCAGGCTGACGGTCTCGCCGTCAGGCAAACCGCTGCGATGCGAAATAGTCTATCTCAGCGGATGGGACGATCTGGACAAGCGGACCTGCCAGGTGCTCATGAAGCGGGCCCGGTTCAAACCCAGCTTCGGCCCCGATGGTACGCCACTCCATTTTGTTTACCGCAGCATCAACAGCTTCTGGATACCCGAAGGCCCGCCGACGAAACGCCCGAGACCATCGACGATCGATGTTCTGGTAATGCGGAAGGAATTGCCAGAGGGGATTTCGGATGCTGCCGAGATCAATCTGGCCATCGTTGTCGACGCCGCGGGCGCTATGGCGGATTGCACTCCATTCCTGCCGGAAGAGATGCGCGATGCAAAACACGCCAAGCGGGCGTTCGAACTGATGGCCCCTTCCGCCTGCAGCTATCTGAAGCAAAATTATCGGCCCAAACCGGCAGCCGACGCAGAGGAACGCGCCGTCCCGTCGATTCAGAATGCGAAAGTGGGCTTCACCCTGATTTCGAAATAGGCCTGCGCCGCTTTTAGGCGTCGGACCGTGCGTACTTTCTTTTGTTCAGATCTCGAAACAAAGCTGTAATTCGAGATGCCATGCGGACGTCGGCTTCCGCCGCAAGCTCGAGAAACCAGATCTGATACGTTGCCTCGTATATTTGCGTAGAGAGGCTGCAACCAGCCTCTTCTACAGGCCAGATGGGGTTTTGCGGGGACGATCGATCATGGCGACGGGTGTCGAACGGCATGTCTTTCTGCGGAAGCTGGCGCAGCAAGCCCTGAACAACGCCATCGCGTCGGCTGCGACGAACTCGGGTCTGCAGCGATGGCAGATTGCGCTCGATTGCTTCGATCGCTGCTCGCAAGCGTCCGATGGGAGCAGATGTGCGGGCTGTGCCTGCGTCCGCTATTGCCGTCACGCCACGATCTGAGCCGGGTCAGGCGGCGGCGAGGGTCTCGTCGACATAGCGGAAGAGGGTGTTGCCTTCCCCCGACCTCTTGGCTTCGTACATCAGCTTGTCGGCGGCCTCCAATATATCCTCCCAATGCGGATAGGCCTTGCCGTCGATCATCACGGCGCCCGCGCTGACGCCGATCGACCAGGGGCGCAGCCGGCACAGATCGGCGACCTCCGCCTGGAAATGGGCGATGATCTCCAGCGCGCGTTCGCGGTCGATATCCGGCATCAGCAGGACGAACTCGTCGCCGGCGATCCGGCAGATCGAATCCTGGGAACGCATCGATCGCTCCAGGCAGGTGGCGACATCCGACAGGCATCGGTCGCCCTCCGCATGCCCGTGGCGGTCGTTGACCGCCTTGAAGCCGTCCAGATCGAGATAGGCTATCACGGTGGACTGCGCGGGCCGGCGACCGAATTCGCCCTTGAAATGTTCGATCAGCCAGCGTCGGTTGGGCAGGCCGGTCAGGGGATCGTGCAATGCTCGTTGCTCCGCCGCCTTCCTGCGTCCGATATCTTCCACGACGGCGACGAAGAACTCCGGCTTGCCACTTTCGTCGCGGACGAGCGACACGGTCAGGTTGGTCCAGACGGCGCTTCCGTCCGACCGGATGTAGCGCTTTTCCAGCGTGTAGGACGCCGAACGGCCTGACAGCAGCCGCTCGACATGGCGAACGTCCGCTTCGAGGTCGGCCTCATGGGTGATCTGCTGATAGCTGCTGTCGAGCAACATGGCGCGGGAGTGGCCGATTACCTCGCAGAATTTGTCGTTCACCAGCAGGAAGCGGCCGTCCATCCCGACATGCGCCATCCCTACGGCGGCCTGCTCGAAGGTTGCGCGGAAGCGTTTTCCCATATGTTCGAGCGCGCGGTAGGCATCGTCGCGTTCGAGCGCGGCCAGCCCGGTAACGATCGTGCCCGCCAGCAGCTGGGCCACGAGAAATTCCTCGTCACCGAAGCAGTCGGCCTCGTGGCCGAACAGCTTCAACGTGCCGACGGCGCTGCCCTCGTACAGGATCGGTGCGAGGATGATCGATCCGATCCCGGCCTTGCGGCAGAAATCGGCATCCACGCGACGATCGGCCTGGGTGTCGCGGCAAAGCTGGCCGCGCCTTCCATCGATGCAATCACGGAACAGGTCCCCGGTGACGGGCTGGCGATAGCCCAGATAGGCTGCGGCGGACCCGCTCGCCGCCCGGCACTCGCGCTCATCGAGATCGCACAGGTCGATCATCGCGCCGCTGGCGGTTCGCACCATGCGCAGCGCACGCTCGACAACGAGCTGCATCAGCTCTTCCAGATCGCTTTCGATCGTGCTCGCCATCGATTGCAAGGCGAGCAACTCATGCGACCAGCTGGGATCAAGCCGGACGTCCGGCATCGAAGCAAACTCCACTCGTACAGGTCGGCGCCTTTACAGCATGACGTGCAGAGATGAAAAATTCCTTTGCAGGCCCAGGAGGTCAATTAGTCGAAGAATGCTGGTTAAGAGGGGCCGGATCGTTCGCTTGGAAAGCCGGCCGGGCTATTCTGCGGCCAGGGCATCGGCCGACTCGTCGTGGGTCTTGCCCTCGACGACGACCGTCAGATGCTCGACCCGCGGAGGATTCTGGAAGAAGGGTCCGCACAGGCGGCGCCATTCGAGGAACGCGTCGGAGTTGCGAAATTCGACCATATGGTCCTCGATCGTCTCCCACTCGACGAACATCCGATAGCGGCTGGGCTGTTCCATCGATCGGTGCAGGCGGAAGGCGAGACAGCCTTTGGAGGCGAGGAAGAGGCCCTTGGCGACAGCGGCGGCGGCTTCGAAATCCCGCTCATGTCCCGGCTTGATGTCGATTTCAGCCAGTTCCTTGATCATCCTGTCCTCCCGTTGCCGGATGCATGTCCAAAAGGGCGTGAGAGGTCAACGCATTACATCCGCAATCGGCGCTTTTCCGAGCGGATTTGCATCGGCCTTCCGCACTGCGATGGACGGGGGCGTCGTAACGGCCATGCGATGATGCCGGCTCTTCCGGCGGCGGCCAGGATGGTGCATGGGGAGGATATTGGCTGTCGATCGGCGGGGCGTCCTCCGTCCCCGTGAGGCGCCATCGTCCGACCATTTGCAGGTTCCCTTTGCCCCGTGACATCCGACAAGGACAAGCCCGCCCGCCCCGACATGCCACCGAGCGAGAAGCCGGTGGCCACCGTCATCCAGATCGAGCGCGGACTGGTGGTAGCGGGGGTCGTGTTCCTGGCGGTACTGGTCGCGTTCATCGCTGCGGGTGGCATCTATCTTCGCCGCGTCAGCGATGCGCCCAAGCCCGGCGCCGAGCGGCTTTCGGTCGACCTCAGCCGTATCGGCATCAGCAAGGCAGGGCCGCGCCGTATCGATTATGCCCGCCTCGACAGTCGGATGCGGCGGTTGGCGGAGAAGAAATCCGTCGTCGGCGTTGCGATCGTGACGGTCGAGAATGGCGAGATCAGCTTCGCCAAAGGCTATGGCGTCACCAGCGACGGACCGAACGGGCATCCGGTCGACGCGCACACGGTCTTCCGCTGGGCATCGGTGTCGAAGGGTGTGGCATCGACGCTCATCGCCAAGATGGCCGAGCGCAAGATGCTGTCGCTGCGCGATCCGGTGTCGCGCTGGGCGCCGTCGCTAAAGCTGCCGGAAAATGCGCAGGATGTGGCGACGCTCGACAATCTCCTGTCGCAGAGCCTGGGCATCTGGAAGAATGCCTATGATCAGGACCTGGAGGATGGCCGCGACCCGAAGGAAATCCGCAGCCGGCTGAACCAGATCCCGCTGCTCTGCCCGCCGGGCAAATGCTACAGCTATCAGAACATCGCCTATGACGCCGCGAGCGAGGCCGCCGAACATGCGGGCCACGCATCTTATGCCGATCTCGTCCAGCGCATGTTGTTCCGGCCGCTGGGCATGACGTCGGCGACGCTCAGCAGGGCCGATCTCGAAGCATCCGACAATTGGGCACCTCCGCATCAGGGGCGCCGGGAGTTGAAGGTCGCCGACGCCTATTATCGCACCCCGGCAGCGGGCGGGGTCAATTCCTCGATCATCGATCTGGGCATCTGGATGCGGGCGCAGATGGGCGGGGCGCCGCGCGTGCTGTCGCGCAAGCTGCTGCGCGAGATCCATAGCCCGCGAATCCGCACCTATTCGATCCACCGCCAGCGCGAACTGGACCAATCGCTCAAGGATGCCTCCTACGGGCTCGGCTGGCGCATCTGGCACTATCAGGGGCGCGAGGTCATCGGCCATCGCGGGGCAGTCGACGGCTATCGCTCGCTGATCATCTTCGATCCGCTGTTGAAAGCCGGTGTCGCGATGTTGTGGAACTCCACGGCGGTCGAGCCGACCGGCATGCAGTTGGAGGTGCTCGACATGCTCTACAACCAGCCGTTCAAGGACTGGATGGAACTCGACAAATAGAATTTGTAGCTTTTGTGCGACCGCGAAACCCCGTCCGCCATTTCCCGGTCTTTGCATGTCGTCAATGCACGGAAAGTTTGCGGCACATGCGAAAAGCGCAACTTTCGGAGATGATGATCAGTCTGCTTTGACATTATCGCGCCGTTGGCTAGATCGGCGCGCATGTCCAGCAAGCCACGCACCCTCTACGAGAAGATCTGGGACGCCCATGTCGTCGAGCGCCGCGACGACGGGACCTGCCTGATCTATATCGATCGCCACCTCGTCCACGAGGTCACCAGCCCCCAGGCCTTCGAGGCGCTCCGCGTCGCGGGGCGCAAGCTGCGCCGCCCGGACCTGACGCTGGCGGTGCCGGACCATAACCTTCCGACCACGCCCCGGCTCGATGCCCAGGGGCGGCGGGTGCCGATCGCCGATCCCGAGTCGGCAGCGCAGCTCTCCGCGCTGGAGAAGAACGCGCCGGAGTTCGGTGTCCGCTATATCGACGCGACCGACGCCGAGCAGGGCATCGTTCACGTCGTCGGTCCGGAGCAGGGCTTCTCGCTCCCCGGCACGACGATCGTCTGCGGCGACAGCCATACGGCTTCACATGGGGGTCTCGGCGCGCTCGCCTTCGGCATCGGTACGTCCGAGATCGAGCATGTCATGGCGACCCAGACCCTGCTCCTCGCCCAGTCCAAGTCGATGGAAGTGCGCGTCGAGGGCAAGCTGGGCCTGGGCGTGTCGCCGAAGGACGTCGTCCTGCACATCATCGGCGTGATCGGCGCGGCCGGCGGCACCGGCTATGTCATCGAATATACCGGCGACGTCTTCCGCGAGATGTCGATCGAAGGTCGTCTGACCGTCTGCAACATGTCGATCGAGGGCGGTGCGCGCGCCGGCCTGATCGCGCCCGACGAGAAGACCTACGCCTATATCCAGGGCCGCCCGATGGCGCCCAAGGGCGCCGAGTGGGACAAGGCGCTTGCCTGGTGGAAGACGCTGCCGACCGACGCCGGGGCCAGCTATGACAAGGTCGTCGTGATCGACGCCGCCGACATCGCACCCAGCCTCACCTGGGGCACCAGCCCGGAAGACGTGATTCCGGTCACTGGTGTCGTCCCCGATCCGTCGAGCTTTGCCGACGCCTCCAAGCAGGTCGCCGCACAGAAGTCGCTCGACTATATGGGTCTGACCCCCGGAACCCCGATCGAGCAGGTCGAGGTCCAGCATGTCTTCATCGGCAGCTGCACCAACAGCCGGATCGAGGATCTTCGCGCCGCCGCCGATGTCGCGCGCGGCCGGAAGGTAGCGCCGAACATCCGCCAGGCACTGATCGTGCCGGGCTCGGGCCTGGTCAAGCGTCAGGCCGAGGAAGAGGGGCTGGACCGGATCTTCATCGACGCGGGCTTTGAATGGCGCGAGCCGGGCTGCTCGATGTGCCTTGCGATGAACCCCGACAAGGTTCCGGCCGGCGAACGCTGCGCCTCGACCTCGAACCGCAATTTCGTCGGCCGCCAGGGTCCGGGCGCGCGCACCCATCTCGTCTCGCCGGCCATGGCGGCGGCGGCGGCGGTGACGGGACGTCTGGCCGACGTCCGCACGCTGGAACCGCTCGGGTGATCCGCGCGCTCGCGGTTGCGGCGGCCATCGGCCTGTGGGCCGGTGGCGCGGCTGCGGCCACGCCCGGCACCGTCGAGAAGCTGTGGCGCCTCGATTGCGGGAAGGTGATCGTCAATCAGCTCAACGTCTTCTCGGACACGCAATCCTATACGGGGCAGACGCGGGAGCTGGTCGGCAGCTGCTATCTGATCAAGGACGGCGACGCCTATATGCTGTGGGACACCGGGCTTCCGGCGTCCGCGCGTGGTGCCAAGGCCGATCCCAGCCAGCCGATGAATGCGCGCCTCGACCGGACGATCGTCGAACAGCTCGCGCAGATCGGGGTGAAGCCCGAACAGATCGGCCTGATCGGCATCAGCCATTATCATTTCGATCACACCGGCCAGGCCGCCGATTTCCCCAAGGCCAAGCTGCTGATCGGGGCAGGGGACCTCAAGGTCGCGCGCGCCGATGCGGCGATCGGCAAGCCGATCGCGCCCTGGCTGGCGGACGGCGCGAAGGTCGAGGGCGTCGAGGGTGACAAGGATCTGTTCGGCGACGGCAGCGTCGTCATGATCGCGCTCGGCGGGCATACGCCTGGGCATCATGGACTGCTCGTACGCCTGCCGCGCACCGGGACCGTCCTGCTTTCGGGCGACGTCGCGCATTTCCACGAGAATCTCGACAGCGATGGCGTCCCGACCTTCAATGTCGACCGCGCCGACTCGCTGGCGGCGATGGACCGTTTCCGCAAACTCGGCGCTTCGCTGAAGGCGGTGTCGATCATTCAGCATGATCCCCGCGACGTCGCGAAGCTGCCCGCTTTTCCCGAAGGAGCCGAATGATGAAGCCGATCCGCGAGATCGAGGGCCGGGCCTATCCGCTCGGGCTGAAGAATGTCGACACCGACGTGATCATCCCGGCGCCCTATCTGAAGACGATCACCCGCAAGGGCCTGGGCAAGGGCGCGTTCGAATCGATCCGCGCGCAGCCGGGCAATGTGTTCGACGATCCGGAATATGCCGGTGCGAACATCGTGATCGCCGGTGACAATTTCGGCTGCGGCTCCAGCCGCGAGCATGCTGCCTGGGCCCTGGCCGACATGGGCGTCGAAGCAGTAATCGCGCCGAGTTTCTCGGACATCTTCTCGGGTAACGCGTTCAAGAACGGTATCCTGACGGTCGTTCTGCCGCAGGAGGCGGTCGATCGGCTGCTCGAAGTGGCGAAGACCCACCCGATCGCTATCGATCTCGATCAGCAGTCGGTGACGACGCCGTTCCAGGATCGTTTCACCTTCGAGATCGATCCGTTCCGCAAATATTGCCTGCTCAACGGCCTCGATGAGGTCGGCATGACGATGGCGCGTGACGTCGCCATATCGGGCTATGAGCAGAAGATGGCGGCCGAACGCCCCTGGCTCTGACGGCGGCTGCCCGGTCGCTGCGCAGTTGCGCGGCGGGGGGCGGATGCCTATCTGGACTGGAAACCACAGGCGAACAGGGATTCAGATGACGACTTTCGACGATCGCGAACAGGCCTTCGAAAACAAGTTCGCCCATGACCAGGAGATGGCCTTCCGCATCACCGCGCGGCGTAACCGTCTGCTCGGGCAGTGGGCGGCGGGCATGATGAAGCTGACCGCAGAAGAAACCGACAGCTATGCCAAGTCGGTCGTCCAGGCCGATTTCGAGGAAGCCGGCGACGAGGACGTGATTCGCAAGCTCCTCGGTGACCTCACCTCGGCGGGTGTCGAGATCGACGAGGCTGCGATCCGTGCGGCGCTGGAGGCGAAGGCCGTCGAGGCGCGCCGCCAGCTGATGGAAGGCAAGTAAGCCATGCCGATGGCCGCGTCCGAGATCGAGGCGATGATCAAGGCCGCGCTGCCCGATGCCCAGGTCGAGATCACCGACCTTGCCGGTGACGGAGACCATTATTCGGCGAAGGTCGTGAGCGAGAGCTTTCGCGGCCTGACCCGGATCAATCAGCAGCGTCTGGTCTATGATGCGCTTGGTGGACGTATGGGCGGTGTTCTGCATGCCCTGCAGCTGAGCACCGCAATACCCGACTGATTTTTTGAAGCGCCTTTCCGGTCGATAGTCATGCATCTGTCGTGAAGGCGTCCTAGGGAGTTTCGCAATGAGTGACGACGTTCAGGCCCGCATCGCGACGGCGGTCAATTCGGCCGACGTTCTTCTGTTCATGAAGGGCACTCCGCTGTTCCCGCAGTGCGGTTTCTCCAGCCGCGCGATCGCGATTCTCGAGCATCTCGGAGTCGAATATGCGACGATCGACGTGCTTCAGGATCCGGGCATTCGCCAGGGCATCAAGGAATTTTCCGACTGGCCGACCATCCCGCAGCTTTATGTGAAGGGTGAGTTCGTCGGCGGTTCGGACATCATGATGGAAATGTACGAGGCCGGCGAACTGGCCGACCTGCTTGAAGAGAAGGGCGTGCCGCACGCCTGACATGACCCGATGCGCCGCCTCTTTCCTCTGATCGTGGCGGCGCTGATGGCGTCCTCTCTCGACGCGCGACCGGTGATCATCGCCCATCGCGGCGCGTCCGGGCTGCGTCCCGAGCATACGGCGGCGGCGTACAGGCTGGCGATCGAGCAGGGCGCCGATTTCATCGAGCCCGATCTGGCGATGACGAAGGATGATGTCCTCGTCGTCCGCCACGAGAACGAGATTTCGGGCACGACCGACGTCGCCGACCATCCCGAGTTCTCCGATCGCAAGACGACCAAGACGATCGACGGCCGATCGATCAGCGGCTGGTTCACCGAAGATTTCACCCTTGCCGAGCTCAAGACGCTGCGCGCCCGCGAACGGCTGCCGGCGCTGCGCCCCGGCAATCTGCGCTATGCCGACGAGCGCATCCAGACCTTCGACGAGGTGCTGGCGATCGCCAAGGGCGCGCCGCGCCCGGTGGGCGTCTATCCCGAAACCAAGCATCCGAGCTATTTCGCCTCGATCGGCAAGCCGCTCGAAAAGCCGCTGCTCGCGGCGCTCGCCAAGGCGGGCTTCACCCGGCGCGACGATCCGGTCTTCATCCAGTCGTTCGAAGTCTCGAACCTGAAGGCGCTGCGCGCGCTGACCCCGATCCGTCTTGTCCAGCTGATCGACCCGGACGAGGCCCCCTTCGACCAGCAGCTGGCGCAGACGGGTCTGACCCCGGCGCGCATGGTGACCCCGGAGGGGTTGCGGACGATCGCGACCTATGCCGATGCGATCGGCCCCTACAAGCTGATGATCGAGCCGCGCGATGCCGAGGGCAGGGCGCTCGCGCCGACCAGCCTGATCGCCGATGCCCATGCCGCCGGCCTGCAGGTCCATCCCTGGACCTTCCGCAGCGAAAACGCCTTCCTGCCCGCCGGCGACCGGCGGGGGCAGGGGGATGCCGAACGCGGCGACCCGGCCGCCGAATATCGCCGCTTCCTCGGCTATGGCGTCGACGGACTGTTCAGCGACTATCCGGGCGATGCCGTCACCGCGCGCGAGGCATCCGGACGATAGCATATCGGCCGCCCAGCCGGGCGTCTTGGCGCAACGACCGGAACGGAGCCGGTCCTGTCTCGTTCCCCCGGCTCCCCAACGCCGAGGATCCTAGACATGACCGACATTTCCAACGCCAAAGTGCTGATCATCGCCACCGACGGCTTCGAGCAGTCCGAACTTTTCGACCCGCGCCAGGCCCTGCTCGATGCGGGCGCCCAGGTCGTGCTTGCGTCGAACAAGAGCGAGCCGATCCAGGGCATGAAGCATGACGTGAAGGGCGACACGATCCGCCCCGACGCCTCGATCCACGATGTCGACCCCGCCGACTATGACGCGCTGCTGATCCCGGGCGGCGTCGCCAATCCCGACACCATGCGGATGGAGGAGGACGCGCTGAAGATCGTCCGCGCCTTCATCGACGCGGCCAAGCCGGTGGCGGCGATCTGCCATGGCCCGTGGCTGCTCGCCGAGGCGGACGTCATCGCCGGTCGCAAGCTCACCAGCTGGCCGTCGATCCGCACCGACCTGCTCAACGCGGGCGCCAATGTCGTCGACGAGCAGGTCGTGATCGACGGCAACCTCGTCACCAGCCGCAAGCCCGACGATATTCCGGCGTTCAACAAAGCGTTGATCGAGGTGATCGAAGCGGCCTGACACGACGGCCCGCCGCCATTAATCGGGCGGCGGGCCTTCACATTGGGGGCGGGCGGTGCCACATGGCCAGCATGGAAGAGCAGGTCGTCGGCACAGCCCAGATGCAGCATCCGCTGGTGCGCCGGTTGCTGGCCGGCAATCCGACGCCTTTCACCTATACCGGCACCCAGACTTATCTCGTCGGCACGACCGATGTCGCGGTGATCGACCCGGGGCCCGATATCGAGGCGCATGTCGATGCGATCGTCGCGGCGGTCGGCAATGCGCGCCTTTCCGCGATTGTCTGCACCCACACCCATCGTGATCACAGCCCGGCGGCGGCGCTGCTCAAGGCGCGTACCGGCGCGCCGATCATCGGCTGCGCACCGCTCGCGCTCGACGACAGCGGCCCGCGCGCCGATGCGTCGTTCGACCGCGACTACACGCCCGACGATGTCCTTGCGGATGGCGCCGTGCTGCGCGGGGATGGCTGGACGCTCCGGGCGGTCGCCACGCCCGGGCACACTTCGAACCATATCTGCCTTGCGCTTCCCGAGGCGCGCGCGCTGTTCACCGGTGACCATGTGATGGGCTGGTCGACCAGCGTCGTCGTGCCGCCCGACGGCGACATGGCGCAGTATCTGGAAAGCCTCGAGCGGCTGATGCACCGCGACGAGGATGAAATCTATTTCGCCGCGCATGGCGACCCGATCGAGCGGCCGCAGCGCTTCGTGCGCGGGCTGATCGGCCATCGCAAGCAACGCGAGGGGCAGATCTTGCGCCTGCTGGGCCGCGACGTGGGCGCGATCCCCGACATGGTCCTGCAAATGTATGCGGGCATCGACCCGAAGCTGCATCGCGCCGCGGGCCTATCTGTGCTCGCGCACCTGATCGACCTTGAGCGGCGCGGTATCGTCAGCCACGACGACGCGCTATGGAGCCTCGCGGCCTGAGCCGCCTTGGAGAGTGAATCGATGAACGCCGTTACCGAGAATCTGACGGGCCTCGACCTGCGCGCCGAGATCGAGCGGCTGCGCAAGGAGCGCAACGCCGTCATCCTCGCCCATTATTACCAGACTCCCGAAATTCAGGATCTCGCCGATTTCGTCGGCGACAGCCTCGACCTGTCGCGCAAGGCAGCGGCGACCGATGCCGACGTCATCGCCTTTTGCGGCGTGCGGTTCATGGCCGAGGTGGCGAAGATCCTGTCGCCCGAGAAGACGGTGATCCTGCCCGACATGGACGCCGGTTGCAGCCTGGAGGACAGTTGTCCTCCCGAGGAATTCGCCCGCTTCCGCGCCGCGCATCCCGATCATCTGGCGCTGACCTACATCAACTGCTCGGCGGCGGTGAAGGCGCACAGCGACATCATCGTCACCTCCTCCTCGGCCGAGACGATCCTGTCGCAGCTGCCCGCCGACCAGAAGATCATCTTCGCGCCCGACCGCCATCTGGGCGGCTATTTCGCCCGCAAGACCGGCCGCGACATGCTGCTCTGGGAAGGCAGCTGCATCGTCCACGAGGCCTTCTCGGAAACCGAGCTGCTCAAGCTCAAGGAGCAGCATCCGGGCGCGCCCGTTGCGGCCCATCCCGAATGCCCCGTGCACATCCTCGACCATGCCGACTATGTCGGGTCGACCCGAGGCATTCTCGATTATGTGCTGGGTTCGGACGCCGAGACCTTCATCGTCGCGACCGAGCCGCACATCATCCACCAGATGGAAAAAGCCGCGCCGCACAAGCATTTCATCGGTGCGCCGGGCGCGGACGGGAACTGCAACTGCAACATGTGCCCCTATATGGCCCTCAACACGATGGAGAAGCTCTACATGGCCCTGCGCGATCTGAGCCCGCAGATCCATGTCGACGAGGACACCCGCGTCAAGGCGAAGCGGTCGCTTGATCGCATGCTGGAGATGACCGGCGGTCTCTCCGGTCCCGACGTCGGGCGGCCGAAGCTTTAAGGACCGTCTCCGCGAACTGGGAAGGTCATAGCATCGAATCGCAAGAGGTTCGGGCTTTGGAGAATATGGATTCCCGCCTGCGCGGGAATGACGGCTGCTAAATGCGGGAACAGAGGATGAGCTTCACCCTTCCGAACTTCGATCTGGATGCCTTCGTCCGCATGACGCTTGCCGAGGATATGGGCAGCGGCGGGGATATCACCTCGGCGGCGACGATTCCCGCCGAGGCGCTGTTCGAGGGCGAGATGGCGAGCCGCGACGCGATCAGTGTGGCGGGGCTGCCGCTGGCGGAGGCCTTTTTCCGCGCGCTCGACCCCGATGTGGAGATCGAGACGCTGGCCGCCGATGGCGATCGCATCGCGCGCGGTGGCGTGCTGATGCGGTTGCGGGGCAGGGCGCGGGCGTTGCTCACCGCCGAGCGGTCGGCGCTCAACACCGTCCAGCATCTGTCGGGCGTGGCGACGCTGACGCGCAGCTATGTCGACGCCATCGCCGGCACCGGCGCGACCCTGCTCGACACGCGCAAGACGATTCCCGGCCTGCGCGTGCTGGAGAAATATGCGGTGCGGATGGGGGGCGGCACCAACCACCGGATGCGCCTCGACGATGCCGCGATGATCAAGGATAATCATGTTGCGGTGGCCGGCAGCATCGGTGAAGCGGTGCGCCGCGCGGTTGCCGCCGGAATCGAGCGGGTGATCGTCGAGATCGACCGGATCGATCAGATCGAGCCGGCTCTCGAAGCGGGCGCTACCCATTTGCTGCTCGACAATATGGACCCGCCGACATTGCGGGGAGCCGTAACTCTGGTCGGCGGACGGGTGCCCACCGAAGCCTCGGGCGGGGTGCGCCTCGATACGATCAAGGCGATCGCCCAGACGGGCGTCACCTATGTCTCGGTCGGCCGGTTGACCCAGTCGGCGCCGGCCGCCGATATCGGCCTCGATTTCCGGGCCGTCTGATATGCGCTGGCGGCTGATCCTCGCTCTCGCCGCGCTGATCGCGGCCCCGGCGTGCAGCCGCAAGGCGCCCGCTTGCGAGGTTCCCGCCGATCTGCCGCGCCCTATGCTCGAAGGTCCGACCAGCGAGCAGCCGCGCCGCCTTCTGCCGATCGGCAGCTATACGCTGGCGGTCAGCTGGTCCCCCGAATATTGCGCCGATCGCACGACCAGCCCGCAGGACCATTTCCAATGTGGCGGCGAACGGAGCTTCGGCTTCACCTTGCACGGGCTCTGGCCCGACGGGGAGGGCGCGGCCTGGCCGCAATATTGCCGTCCGACCCGGCTCGTGCCCGAGAAGGTCATCCGCGACCATGTCTGCACCACCCCGTCGCCGCAGCTGATCCAGCATGAATGGGAAAAGCACGGCACCTGCATGAGCAAGACGCCCGAGGCCTATTTCGCCAAGAGCGCCGCCCTCTATTCCGAGCTGCGCTTTCCCGACATGGCGGAGCTGCGCGGCACGTCGAT
>NZ_JAGMXV010000249.1 GCF_018006725.1 Rhizorhabdus sp. | reverse complement strand
CATAGTGGAAGTGCGCGACCACATAATAGGTGTCGTGCATATAGTTGTCGACGCCGCCGTTCGCGAGGACGACGCCCGTGACGCCGCCGACGGTGAACAGGAAGATGAAACCGATCGCCCAGAGCATCGGCGTCTTGAAGCTCATCGAGCCGCCCCACATTGTCGCGATCCACGAGAAGATCTTGATGCCGGTCGGAACCGCGATGACCATCGTGGCGGCGGTGAAGTACATCTTCGTGTCGACCGACAGGCCGGTCGTGAACATGTGGTGCGCCCACACGACGAAACCGACGACGCCAATCGCGACCATGGCATAGGCCATGCCGAGATAGCCGAAGATGGGCTTCTTCGAGAAGGTCGAGATGATGTGGCTGACGATGCCGAAGCCCGGCAGGATCATGATGTACACTTCGGGGTGACCGAAGAACCAGAACAGGTGCTGGTACAGAACCGGATCGCCGCCGCCCGACGCATCATAGAAGGTCGTGCCGAAATTGCGGTCCGTCAGCAGCATCGTGATCGCGGCCGCGAGGACCGGGAGGGCCAGCAGCAGCAGGAAGGCGGTGACCAGCACCGACCACACGAACAGCGGCATCTTGTGCAGGGTCATGCCCGGCGCGCGCATGTTGAAGATGGTGGTGATGAAGTTGATCGCACCCAGGATCGACGAGGCGCCCGCGAGGTGGAGAGCGAGAATGCCCATGTCCACGGCCGGACCGACCGAGCCGCTGGTCGACAGCGGAGCATAGACCGTCCAGCCCGTGCCGGCACCGTTACCGGTGCCACCTGCGAAGAAGGTCGAACCGAGCAACAGGGTGAAGGCCGGGATCATCAGCCAGAAGCTGATGTTGTTCATGCGCGGGAAGGCCATGTCCGGCGCGCCGATCATGATCGGGACGAACCAGTTGCCGAAGCCGCCGATGATGGCGGGCATGACCATGAAGAAGACCATGATCAGGCCGTGCGCGGTGATCAGCACGTTCCACATGTGGAGCGCGGTATCCATATCGGGCGCGCCGCCCATCATCTGCGTCCAGATCGGCAGGAACTGGATGCCAGGGTGCGCAAGCTCGGCGCGCATCAGACCCGAAATCGCGCCACCGACGATGCCGGCGAAGATCGCGAAGATCAGGTAGAGCGTGCCGATGTCCTTGTGATTGGTGGACATGAACCAGCGCTGGAAGAACGCCGGCTTGTGATCGGCATCATGGTGCGCATGATCGTCATGCGCCTGGAAATGCGATGCGTTTGCGGTGATGTCAGTCATCGGATCGTGCCTTAGTTCTGCGCAGTTGCAGGCTGGGACGTCGCCGGAGCCGCGGGAGCGGCTTCCGTGGCGGGCGCGGCCGGCTCGGCAGCGGCAGGCGCCGCCGGGACGGCTGCCTCGGCAACCTTCTCACCCGGAAGCGAGCCGCCCTTGGAGCGAACCCACTCCGCGAACTTCTCCTTGGAGACCACCTCGACCGCGATCGGCATATAGCCATGGCGGGCGCCGCAGAGCTCCGAGCACTGGCCGTAATAAAGGCCTTCGCGCTCGGCCTTGAACCAGGTTTCGTTCAGACGGCCGGGAACGGCGTCCATCTTGGTCCAGAAAGCCGGAACCGCCCAGCTGTGGATCACGTCGTTCGACGTCACGATCATCTTCACGACCGAATTGACCGGAACGACGACACGCTCGTCGACTGCCAGCATGCGCGGCTCGCCACGCTTCTTGGCTTCGGCGTCGGGCAGCATGTTCGAGACGAGCTCGAAGTCGCCGTTATCCGGATATTGGTAGGTCCAATACCACTGGTTACCGATCGCCTTGATGGTGAGGTCGGCCTTGGGCTGTGCGTATTGCGCGGCCACCAGGCGGATCGACGGAACCGCGATCACCAGCAGGATCAGGACCGGGACGAGCGTCCAGACGATCTCGATCAGGGTGTTGTGCGACGTCCGCGACGGCACCGGATTGGCCTTCGCGCGAAAGCGAATCACGGCATAGACCAGGAGCAGCAGAACGAAGATCGTGATGATCGTAATGATCGGCATCAGCAGGCTGTCATGCAGCCATTGCGCGTCTTCGCCGACTTTCGTCACCTGGGGCTGAAGCTTGAAACCGCCGGGAATCGGCTGGCCGATGTCGGCTTCCGGCGCACGATGCTGGAAGGCCGGAGCGGCCGGAGCCGCAGCGGCAGGCGCTGCTGCCTCGGCGGTCGGCGCCGCCGGTACTGCCTCCTGCGCATACAGCGCAGCCGGCGTCGAAGCCAGCGAGAGCGCCATCATAATAGTCTTCAACGTCTTCATTTCACCCCCGTGAAGCACGAAGTGCGCGTGCCTTCCTGTTGTCGGGCCCTACGAATTCCAGCGCCTTATAAGCGCGGCTCCCGGCAGCCTCAAGCACCGCTTGGCTCCGAATGCAAGCAGTTGAAGCGATAATATCATCTCACTATCTGGTCGCATTGCTGCCCGCTCGCAGCGCAAAACAGGATCCCGACAATGAACGACGAACAGGTGCTGGCCGAATTCCGTGCCGCCGAGGCGCTCCTCGAAGGCCACTTCATCCTGTCGTCGGGACTGCGCAGTTCGCGTTATCTCCAATGCGCGCGCGTCTTGATGAATCCCGCCCGGGCAGCGCGCCTCGCAGAGGCTTTGTCTTTGAAAATCCCTGATAAAATAAAAATTCAGCTAAGCGCCGTCGTCTCACCGGCCATGGGCGGCGTGATCGCCGGGCATGAAATGGGACG
The DNA here is from genome assembly GCF_018006725.1 of Rhizorhabdus sp. Classification (GTDB taxonomy): domain Bacteria; phylum Pseudomonadota; class Alphaproteobacteria; order Sphingomonadales; family Sphingomonadaceae; genus Rhizorhabdus. Next base: position 3,544 of record NZ_JAGMXV010000249.1, on the reverse strand, counting down.
GGCGCTGGGGCTCGATGCGATGTTCGTCGAACGGCCCGAAGGAATTTTCCACCTGCGTCGCGGCTTCCGGCTCGAGCCAGGGCAGAAGGTGCTGCTGATGGAAGATGTCGTGACGACCGGCCTGTCCTCAAGGGAAGCCATCAAAGCGGTCGCCGAAGCCGGTGGCGAAGTCATCGCCGCCGCGTCGCTGGTCGACCGCTCGAACGGCACAGCCGACCTGGGCGTGCCCTTCTTCCCATTGATAAAGCTCGACGTCCCCACCTATGCGGCGGACGCACTGCCGCCCGAACTCGCCGCCATCCCGGCGGTGAAGCCCGGCAGCCGCGCTGCGGCGGCCGCATAGCATGGGCACCCTCAACCGGCTGCGCCTTGGCGTCAACATCGACCATGTCGCCACGATTCGTAACGCGCGCGGCGGCCTCCATCCCGATCCGATCCGCGCGGCCCAGATCGCCAGCGCGGCCGGAGCCGACGGAATCACCGCGCATCTGCGCGAGGACCGGCGCCACATCATGGACGAGGACATCGCCGGGCTGATCGGCGGCATCGCCCTGCCCCTCAACCTGGAAATGGCGGCGACCGAGGAGATGGTCGCGATCGCCCTGCGCCATCGCCCCCATGCTGCCTGCATCGTGCCCGAGCGCCGCGAGGAAGTGACAACCGAAGGTGGCCTCGACGCTGCCGGCCAGCACAACCATCTGAAGCCGCTGATTTCGGAACTGCGCGCTGCCGGCATCCGCGTCAGCCTGTTCATCGAGCCCGACGCCCGGCAGCTCGATGCAGCGGCCTCGCTGGGCGCGCAGGTCGTCGAATTCCACACCGGACGCTACGCCCATAGCGAAGGCGATGAGCGCGCGGTGGAGCTGCGCCGCATCGCCGAGGCTGCGGCGCTGGCGGTCAAGAACGGCATCGAGCCGCATGCCGGCCATGGGCTGACCTTCGACAATGTCACGCCGATCGCGGCCATTCCCCACATCGCCGAACTCAACATCGGCCACTTCCTGATCGGCGAGGCGATCTTCGAGGGGCTGGGTCCCGTCGTCCAGCGGATGCGCCAGTTGATGGACGAGGCGCGGTGATCGTCGGGATCGGATCCGATCTCTGCAACATCGAGCGCATCCAGGGCTCGCTGGACCGGTTCGGCGAGCGGTTCGTCAATCGGGTCTTCACCGATATCGAGCGGGCTAAGGCCGAACGCCGCGTGCTGACCCGCGCCGCAACCTATGCGAAGCGATTCGCGGCCAAGGAAGCCTTCTCCAAGGCGGTCGGCACCGGCTTCAAGGCGGGCGTGTTCATGAAGGACATCGGCGTCGCCAATCTGCCGAGCGGCGCACCGACCCTGGTTTTGACCGGCGGCGCCAAGGCAAGGCTTGACGCGTTGACGCCACCGGGCCACGCCGTGGACGTTCACCTTACGATGACGGACGATCATCCCTGGGCGCAGGCGTTCGTCATCCTCTATGCCCGCCCCTTGTGAGGAGGAGATCGCGTGAGCGATCGACCGAGTGACCCCATGGACAATGCCAGCGACGTTCCCGCTCCCACGGTGGAGGCTCCGGCCGCGCCGAAGAAGGAGGGGACCGACTGGTGGGCCGAAATCCGCGGCATCTTCTGGCTGATCCTCGCGGTGCTGGGCTTTCACAGCTTCATCGCCAAGCCCTTCTACATCCCGTCCGAATCGATGATGCCCACGCTGATCACCGGCGACCGCCTCGTCGTGACGAAATATCCTTATGGCTGGTCCTATGTGTCGCCCAGCTTCCACATCCTGCCCTTCATCAAGGGACGGCTGTTCGGGCGCCTGCCCGAGCGCGGCGACATCGTGATCCTCAAGCCCCCGCAGTCGGATACCGACTTCATCAAGCGCGTCATCGGCCTGCCGGGCGACCGGCTCGAGGTGCGCGGCGGCGTGGTCGTTCTCAACGGCGTCCCCGTGAAGCGCGTGCCCGAAAGCCCGGCAATGATCGCGGTCGACGCCAATGTCAGCTGCAGCGAGCCCGAGGTCGCGCGTTTCCGTACGGTCGGGCCTGACGGCAAGCTTTATTGTGCGCTCCCCCGCTTCCGCGAAACGCTGCCCAATGGCCGCAGCTATGACACGCTCGATCTCGGCTACATGCCCGAGATCGACGATTATCCGGCGATCACCATCCCGGCCGATCATATCTTCGTGATGGGTGACAATCGCGACCAGTCGGCCGACAGCCGGGTGCCCGCCTATCGCAATGGCCTAGACGGCCCGGTTCCGTTCGAGAATATCGGCGGCCGCGCCGAGTTCATCACCTTCTCGCTCGACGGCACGACCAAGCTGTGGAACCCGATCAGCTGGTTTACCGCGCTGCGCGGTGGTCGCGCGGGCACCAGCCTGCACCCGCAGGAAAGCCGCTGATGGCGCGACGGCGGTCCCCCGGAATCGCCGTCAATCAGCCTTCGCAGGTGCTGGGCAGATAACCTTGCGAACCACATAGCCGGCAAAGGGCTTCTCGGTACCGTCCGCCGCACGGGCGACGATGTCCCACCGCAGAGCCTGCCCCTGCGGACGCCAGCGATTGATAAAAGTCGCATCGGGATAGGCATAGCCGATGTCGAACCCCTCGCCGCTCACCGCGCCCTTACCGGTCGCGGCATACCCGCCACCGAAACTGTCCGCCCAGTAGCCCGTGAGCACAGGATCCGCCTTTTCACCGTCGGGCGTCGAGGCACCCAGCGTCAGGTGGGCGGCGTAGCGATCCGTCGGATCGTCGACGGCGCGGCTCTCTGCATCGACGATCATCAAGGCATCGAGCGCAGCGAGGCTGGCGCGGATCGCCATCGTGACCGGCTTGCCCATCACCCGCCCCTCGCCCGTCCAGCAGCCTTCGATCGCCCTCAGCGATGCAGGCAGGAGCGGCTCGTCTGCTGCATGAACGGGCGAGGCGACCGCCAGGGCAGCCGGGGCGAGACGTAGAGCAATGGGGATGAAGGACATGATGGGCTCCGAGGCTCGCTGCTCAGCCCTGCGCAAGGCGACGACGGGGCACAAAAAGAAAGGGGCCGCATCGCTGCGACCCCCGTCCTCTCCTATTGCGTCGGAAGGCAGGCCTTACATGCCGCCATGGCCGGAGGGCATCATGCCGCCCATGCCGAGCGTCTCGGGCGAGAGCACTTCCTTGAGCTTGACGTCGAAGACGACGATCGAGTTCGGCGGAACCTTGCCGGGGATGCCGCCGGGACCGAAGGCCAGCTCAGGCTTCATCCAGAAGCGATATTTGGCGCCGCTGTTCATCAGTTGAAGCCCCTCGGTCCAGCCACCGATCATGCCCTGAAGCGGCATCGGCGACGGACCGCCATGACGCGCGCTCGATTCGAACACGTCGCCATTAGGCAGTTTGCCCTCGAAATCCACGAGGACGAGGTCGTTGACGGTCGGCTTGCGGCCGCTGCCCTCTTCGAGGACGCGGTACTGAAGGCCCGACGCCGTCTCGACGACGTTGCCGCCGCGATTCGATGCCAAGAACTCTTCCGGGGCCATCGCCATGACGACCTGGCTCTGGGTGCTGACATAAGC
>NZ_JAGMXV010000043.1 GCF_018006725.1 Rhizorhabdus sp. | reverse complement strand
GGCGCGGTCCAGTCGGTGGTGATGGAAGTCGGTAACGGCACCGCGACGCTTCCCGCCGCCAATTTCAGCGGTTCGGGCAATGTGCTGCTGTCGGCAATGACCAGGAACGAGGTCAAGCAGACCGCACGTCAGCAGAACAAGTCGACGACCCCGTCGAAGAACTAGAAACGACGGGAGCGGGGCGGCCCCCCTCTCGCTCCCGCCGCTATCGGAACCCGTCTGACGGGCCCGAGGAGGCCGTGTCGTCTGGAGGCGACACGGCCTTTCCGTCGATCCCGATCAGATCGACAGGATAAGATCGAAATAAAAGACCTTGGAATCACCCGTTGCCGGTGCATTCGGGGCATTCTTCAGCAGCGAGGATTTCGCCAGCCAGGCGGCTCCGCTGTCAATCTGCAGGCGCTCTGGCACGATCCAGTAGCGGACGCGGGTTTCGACCTGATAGCCGCCGAAGCGCCCCGACCGACCCTGTGCATCGACGACGCCGGTCTGCGAGAAACTGTCGCGACGGCTCTCGGCCCAGGCGGCGCGCGCCATGACGAAAGCATCCCAGGTCTTGCTGGGCGTGATGTCGACGCGGACACCGGGCGACACGATGTTAGCACGGCCGAGCGGACCATAGAGGCTGGTCGGGCCGAATTCGAAACGGCGCGCGCCATACAGCGTATCGAACCGGCCGAACTTGCCGGGCTTGCGCTTGTCGCCCGAGGCGACATCCATGTGCAGCGACAGGCGCGGCTTGAGCTTGGTGGCGAAGCCATAGCCGAACTCGGCATGGGCGAACCAGGCGTCGACATCGAGATCGGTCCGGTCGGCGACCGCCGTGGTCCGGCGCACCTTGCCAAGCTGATAGGCGGCTTCGACGTCATGATCCCACTTGCCTTTAGCGGGCTTGCGGAAGGCACGCGCGCCTACCGTCCAGAGGCGGCGATTCTTGGTCAGTCGACCGGGGCTGTCCTTCTCGATGAGTCCGAAGCCATAGGTCTCGACCACGCCGCCAAGCATCTTCGGCACGGTCAGATGCGCGCCGAAGAACTGGAGGTCGGTGGTTTCCTGATCCCACTCTACGCCATCATTGCGGATGCCGTTGGCATCCTCTGGAAGGCGGATCTGCGGCATGGACCACAAGAGCTGGAGCTTGGAGTTGCCTGTGGTGGTCCAGTCGGCAAGGACCCCGGTATAGGCGTTGGTATTGTTCCGATAACGCTGGCGAGAAACAAGGCGCCGCGATCCGATATCGAGGGTGAAGCGACCGGCCATGACCTTGCCATGGCCGCTCTTGGCGCCCTTGCTCTGATCGCCGAGCTTGACGCCGACATAGGCCTGGATCAATTCGAGCGCATTCACTTCGCCGGTTCCGGCACTCGACAACCGGTCCTGACCATAGGTCCGCGCATCCCAGATTTCGCCGCCCAGAAAGACGTCGCCGCCATCATATTCGGCGGCGAGCGTCGTCTTGAGCGACAGCATCTCGTCGCTGTTCGCGCGACCGCGCCGGAACTGGCCGTCAAAAGCCTCGAATCGCGTACGCATGCCCGCAGTGATGGTCAGATTGTCCGGGGCGCCCAGTGCGGTCGCCAGCGGGCCTCGCTCGGCAGCGGCGGGGGTAGCAGCGAGGGCGAGCAACAGGGCCGGCGGCAGGAAGCGGAAGGTCGTCAATTCATGGTTCCCGGTCAGATAAAGCTGCTTCTGACCTAATCGAGAAAGATTAACCACCGCTCTCCACCATGCCATGGCATGGCTCTTGCCGCTAAGACTTTGGTATAGCTCGTTTTAGCCTATCGCAGCGGTTCGCGTGCGCGCCGCAGGATCACATAGAGCGCCCCGGCGCCCCCGTGGCGCGGATGCGCATTGCGCACGGCAGCGATCCGGCTCGCGTGGCGCGAGCTCTCCAACCACTGACCGATCGATGCCCGGATGAGGCCACGGCGCGGCCGGCCATCCCATTCCCTGTCGCTCTGCTTTGGCGGCTTGCCGGTGATCACCAACAAGACCCGCACCCCCTCGGCGATCGACTGATCCAGAATGCGATCGAGCAAGCGCTGTGCGCTGTCGAGTGTGTGGCCGTGCAGATCGACGGTCCAGTCGGGGTCGGTGACGCCCCGCCGCAGGCGGCGATCCCATCCGCCATCAAGCGTATCGGCGAGTGGCTTCTGATGCGTCAGCGGGGTGGAGGCTGGCACCCGCAGGGGCGGTATGCGGCCACGTTGTGCACGCGGTACGTGGGCTTCGGCAGATGCGGCAACAGGCGGGCCCGGGACGGCCTTGCTCTGCGCCTTCGGCGTGCGTCCGGACAGCGGCTTTACGGTTGCGGTGACGCGCTGCCAGAGCGCGGCTTCGTCAGGATCGAGCCGCCTGCTCACGCCGGTCCGCCAGACGGGCCGCCGCGACGCGCGGGATGAGCAGCCATGCCTGGCCGCGCCCGCTCATCCCGCCCGCTATTATACGGGCCTGGTCTCCAGCGCCCCAGAAAGTGTCGAACCGGTTGGCGCCCTTGATCGCGCCGCCGGTGTCCTGCGCAACCCATAGGCCGTTCGCCTCGGGCCGGTCGAGTTGCAGGATAACGGGGGCACCGAGCGGCACGAAGGCGGGATCCGCAGCGACGGTGACGCGGCCCGTCACGGCGACGTTCATCGCGCCGATAGGTCCCGGACCGGTAAGCTCGCGGAAGAAGACCCAGCTCTTGTTCTCGCGCATGATCGCGCGGCCTTCCTCGGGGTTGGCGCGCAGCCAGGCCATCACGCCCTGCATCGAAAGCTGCCCCGGCCCGAGCAGACCCCGGTCGCGCATCAGCTTGCCGATGCCGACATAGTCGCGCCCATTCTGTCCGTCATAGCCGATGCGCATGACCGATCCGTCCGGCAGCCGAAGGCGACCTGAGCCCTGGACCTGGAGGAAGAAGAATTCGACCGGGTCGGCCGCCCAGCCGATCTCCAGCGCCTTCCCGCTCAGCGCGCCATCCTCGATTGCCCCGCGATCGGGATAGGGCACCAGCTTGCCGCCCTGCACGCGACCCCGAATCTTCTTGCCCTTCATGTCGGGGAAGAAGTCTCCCAGATCACCTTCGATCAGATCGGACGGTCGCTTGTAGACCGGTACATCATATCCAGGCTGCTGCGTGCGCGATCCGGCAATTTCGGGCTCATAATAGCCGGTGGCATAAGCCTTGCCTCCACCGACCTGAATCACGCTCAGCTGATTGGCGAAAAAGGAGCCGGCGTCATTGTCGGGCCAGCCGGCAGCGCGCGCGCAAGGCTCGCTCCAGTCGCCCGACTGGGTCAGGCCACTCTGGTCGCTCCGCCGCTGCAATGCAGGACAGGAAAGCCGGAACGCCACCAGCGCAGCCCGAGCTGCGTCGGCGTTGATCCCGAAACTGGCGAAGGCCGGACCGGGGAGCAGCCCGCTCTCGACCGCCGTTCGCGGCGCCGATGGCGTGGGCGATCCGGTGGAAGGCGCCGGGGTCGGTCGCGACGCCGGCTCGCCAGCCGGCGGGACCGGCTGGGTGGGAACATGCGGCTTGGGAACGACGGTACAGGCCGACAGCGCGGCCAGCGCGGAGAGGCCCGCGACGAGGCGGCGGATCACGCGGCCTCGTCGGTTTCGACCAGCATCCAGTTCGGGTCGTCGGCGCGGACATGCCGGCTGAACGTCCAGACATCATGCGTCGGCACCGCGTCCGACAGAGATCCGGCGAGCACATTGCCTTCCGCATCGCGTGTCACGGCGGCGATGTCGGCATCGAACCGGACGGTGACATGCGCCATCTGTCCGTTCATGCGCGCCTGCTCGATCACGGCATTCTCGATGGAGACGAGCCGATTGTCGAGCGTCTCGCCGGCAGCCTTGCGCTCTTCGATCGCGGCGGAGAAAGCATCGAACACGTCATCTTCGACCAGCCGGCGCAGCGTGTCGACATCGCCGCGCCAATAGGCTTCGAGAATCATCCGATAGGCCGAACGTGCGCCTTCGAGAAACTGCGCCGGATCGAAGCTGCCATCGGTGGCCTGAATTGCGCGCACACCCGCTTCGGCGCGCGGCTCCACCGCAGCCGGACGGACCGCAGGAGCGGACGACAGGTTGTCTGGAAGCGACCGGCCAGCCCCGATCGGCGCGGGAGCAGCCTCGGCGGGCCGGGCGATGGTCTGCTCGTGCCCCGTACGACGGCCGAGCACGCTCCACAGGCGGAACGCCACGAAGAGGAACACCATCGCTAAAATGACAATCGTCGTCACCGGGCCTCCAATACGCTGCCAGAACGCACAACATAGGGACAAAGGGTCCAAGTTTCAAATGACTCGGCCCCGCTGACCTTTCGGGTAGCGGACAGGCGCTCGCGACCGCCGGCGGCCGGGGCAACCGCGCCATTGCCCGCCTTCGCCCTGCCTGCTAGGCGCGAAGCGCATTGCCGGACGCGGGCGGCCCGTGCTCCGGCTCAACGAACCTATGGAAAGACTTGCAATGAGCGAAGAGACGGGCGCCACCGAAATGCTGGGCAATGGCCAGGACAATCTGCCGCAGGTCGCGCTGATCGCCCAATATGTGAAGGACCTGTCGTTCGAAAATCCGAGCGCCCCGGGCATCTATCAGGCGCCCGAACAGCCGCAGATCGACGTGCAGTTCAACATCGGCTCGCAGCTGGCGGGCGAGGACGTGTACGAAGTCGCGCTCAAGATCGAGATCAAGGCGACCCAGGGCGAACTCACCTCCTATGTCGTCGACCTCGTCTATGCGGGCCTGTTCGGCATCCGCAACGTGCCGGAAGAGCATATCCCGGTCTTCCTGTTCGCCGAGGCCCCCCGTCTGCTCTTCCCCTTCGCCCGCCGTGTCGCCGCCGATGCGATTCGCGACGGCAATTTCCCCTCGCTGGTGCTCGAGCCGATCGATTTCGGCGCGCTGTACATGCAGCAGGCCCAGCAGCAGCAGGAACTGGCCGAAACCCAGCCGGCCGGGGAAGCCTGAAACCGGAATGGACCCGTCTGACCGCCCTTCCCGCTCCGCCGGGAGAGGCGGTCGGAGGTTGATCGCATGAGCCTGCTCAAAGCCAGCGCGACCATCGGCGGGCTGACCCTGATCAGCCGCATCGCTGGGTTCGTCCGCGACATGCTGATGGCCCGCTTCGTCGGGGCCGGCTTCGCGTCCGACGCTTTTCTGATCGCCTGGCGGCTGCCGAATCTGTTTCGCGCGCTCTTCGCAGAGGGTGCCTTTTCGGCCGCCTTCGTGCCTATGTTCAACCGGACGGTGGCCGAAGCCGAAAAGGACAAGCCTGGCGAAGGTCTGGCGGTCGCGCTGCGCTTTGCCGAAGACGTGCTCTCGGTCCTGCTGCCCATCCTGATCGTCTTCACGATAATCATGATATTCGCCGCCGGGCCGATCGTGTGGACGATGACCGGCGGCTTTCCCGATGGCGGCCCCGAAAAGTTCGCGCTGGCGACCGAATATACGCGGATCACCTTTCCCTATCTGATGCTGATCTCGCTCGTGTCGCTGCTCGGCGGCATCCTCAATTCGCTCAACCGTTTCTGGGTCAACGCCACCGCACCGATCCTGCTCAACCTGTGCCTGATCGCGGGCTTGCTCTTCTTTCGCGGGCATAGCGACGTCGAGACCGCCCGGACCCAGGCGATCGCCGTCACGGTGTCGGGAGCCCTCCAGCTTGCCTGGCTGGTCCTCGCCTGCTGGCAGGCCGGCGTCCGGCTGCGCGTTCGCCTGCCCCGCCTGAGCCCGGAGGTGAAAAGGCTGCTAAAGCTGATCGGCCCTGCCGCGCTGGGCGCCGGCGCGGTGCAGTTCAACCTGCTGATCTCGACCACCCTTGCCGCGCGTTTCCTGCCCGAGGGGTCGGTCTCCTATCTCTATTATGCCGACCGGCTGAACCAGCTTCCGCTGGGCCTGATCGGCATCGGCGTCGGCACAGCCATGCTGCCCAGCCTGTCGCGGCAATTGGGAGGCGGCGACCGCCAGGCCGCGCTCGACACGCAGAACCGCGCGATCGAGCTGGTGCTGCTGCTCACCCTGCCGGCCACCGCCGCGCTGATGGTGTCGGCGACCCCGCTGATCCGCGCGCTGTTGCAGCACGGCGCCTTCACGCCCGCCGACACGATCGCCAGCGCGCGGGCGCTCGCGGCCTTCTCGCTGGGCCTGCCTGCTTATGTGCTGATCAAGGTGCTGACCCCCGGCTTCTATGCGCGCGCCGACACCAAGACGCCGGTGCGCATCGCGCTGGTCGCGATGCTGGTGAACCTCGTCCTCAACCTCGTCCTGATCTGGCCGCTCGCCCATGTCGGACTGGCGGTGTCCACCGCCGTCTCGGCCTGGGTGAATGCGGGGCTGCTCTATGTGACGCTGCGTCGGCGCGACCATTTCGCGGTCGACGACCGGCTGCGGCGCACCGGCATTCGACTGATCGCCGCCACGCTCGCAATGGCCGCCCTGCTGTTCTTCCTGAACCCGTGGATCGATCCCTGGACCGGCCGCAGCCTGCTCGAACGGACCGCCGCGCTCGGCGTGATGATAGTGGCCGCCGCACTCGTCTATTTCGGTCTGGTCTTCGGTCTGGGCGCCTATTCGGTCGCCACGCTGAAGGGGCAGTTGCGCCGCCGTCGCTAAGGTCGACGGGACGGCGCGCTTGACTCGGTCGGGCGTCGCCCCAATAGCCCGGCTATCATGACCCACAAGCGCACAGTCTCGGGCATCCAGCCCACCGGCAACCTCCACCTCGGCAACTATCTCGGCGCGATCAAGCGCTGGGTGCAGATGCAGGACGAGGGCGAATGCCTGTTCTTCCTGGCGGACCTGCACGCGATCACCGTGCACAACGACCCGGCGACTTTGGCCTCCAACATCCGCGAAATGGCGGCGGCACTGGTCGCGTGCGGCATTGATCCCGACAAGGCGATCCTGTTCCGCCAGCGCGACGTTCCCGCGCATGCCGAACTGTGCTGGCTGCTCAACGGCACCGCCCGCATCGGCTGGCTGAACCGCATGACGCAGTTCAAGGAAAAGTCCGGCAAGAACCGCGAGGGCGCCTCGATCGGCCTCTATGCCTATCCGGTACTGCAGGCGGCCGACGTGCTGCTCTATCAGGCAACCCATGTGCCGGTCGGCGAAGACCAGAAGCAGCATCTGGAACTGGCGCGCGACATCGCGACCAAGTTCAACACCGACTTCGCGGTCGAACTGTTCACTCTGCCCGAGCCCGTCATCGGCGGCCCGGCCGCGCGCGTCATGAGCCTGCGCGACGGATCGTCCAAGATGTCGAAATCCGACCCGTCGGACATGAGCCGCATCAACCTGACCGACGATGCCGAGACAATCATGTCGAAGGTGCGCAAGGCGAAAACCGATCCCGAGCCCCTGCCCGAGACGATCGAAGGGCTGGAAGGCCGGCCCGAGGCGCGCAACCTTGTCGGCATCTACGCCGCGATGACCGACACGACCCCGGCCGAGGTGCTGGCGCAGTTCGGCGGCCAGGGTTTCGGCGCGTTCAAGCCTGCGCTCGGCGAAATGCTCGTCGAGAGGCTGGGGCCGATCGCGGAGCGGCTGCGAGCATTGAAGGAAAATCCGGCCGAGGTCGACGCGATCCTTGCCAAGGGCGCCGAAAAGGCCCGCGCGCTGGCTGCTCCGACGCTCGCCAGTGCCTATCGGGCAATGGGGCTTTAAGCGATACGGGAGGGCACCCGGCCAAAGGGCGCCCTCCTTTTCCCGTCAGGCCTTTGCAGCCGCCTTCTTCGCCGGTGCCTTCTTCGCAGCGGGCTTCTTCTCCGCAGCCGCCTTGTTTGGCGCCGCCGCCTTTTTCGGCGCAGCCTTCTTTTTGCCCTTGGCCGGCGGCCCCTTGGCGGCCCGCGCGGCCAGCAGCTCGAGCGCCGTTTCCAGCGTCATTTCGTCGGGATTGGCGGTCTTCGGCAGCGTCGCATTGGTCTCGCCGTCGGTCACATAGGGACCGAATCGACCGGCCATCAGCTTGACCTCGGCATTGGTCACCGGGCTGGTGCCGAATTGCTTGAGCGGCTCGGCCTTGCCCCGCTGGCGACCGCCGCCGGCAGCGGCTTCGGCCAGCTTGACGACCGCGGCGTTCATGCCGGTCTCGAACACCTCGGCGGTCGAGGCGAGGCGCGCATATTTGCCATTATGCGCCAGATAGGGACCGAAGCGCCCGATCGAGGCGGTGATCGGCTCGCCCGTCTCCGGATGCGGGCCGATCAGACGCGGCAGCGACAGCAGCTTGAGCGCCCAGTCCATGTCGAGCGCATCGGTACCCACATCCTTCGGGATCGATGACCGCTTGGCATCCTTGCCGTCACCGAGCTGGATATAGGGGCCGAAGCGACCCGCGCGGCGAGAGACTTCCAGCCCGCTCTCGGGATCAGTGCCGAGCACGACGGGGCCGGCATCGGCACCGGCATCCGCCGCGCCCGCCTGGGCGAAGCGGCGCGTATATTTGCAATCGGGGTAGTTGGAGCAGGCGATGAAGGCCCCGAAGCGCCCGCCGCGCAGCGACAGGCGACCCGCCTCGCACACCGGGCATTGGCGCGGATCGCTTCCGTCCTCCTTCTCGGGAAACAGATAGGGCGCTAGGAACTCGTCCAGCGCGGCCGTCACCTCGGACGGCTTCTGCTCCATCACCTCTGCGGTCTTCGGCTTGAAGTCCTTCCAGAAGGCCTCCAGCACCGCCTGCCAGCCGGCGCGGCCACCCGAGACGTCGTCGAGGCTCTCCTCGAGATGCGCGGTATAGTCGTAGCTGACATAGCGATCGAAGAAGCGTTCGAGAAAGCTGGTGACCAGACGCCCGCTTTCGCTCGGCTGGAAGCGGTTCTTCTCGACCGTCACATATTCGCGGTCCTTGAGCGTCTGCAGGATCGAGGCATAGGTGGAGGGACGCCCGATACCGAGTTCCTCCATCTTCTTGACCAGGCTGGCTTCCGAAAAGCGCGGCGGCGGCTGGGTGAAGTGCTGCTCGGAATTGACCTTCTTCTTGGCGGGGGCATCGCCCTCCTTCATCCGGGGCAAGCGACGGCTCTCGTCGTCGGCCTCATCGTCGCGGCCTTCCTCGTAGAGCGCCAGATAGCCGGGGAAGAGGACGACCTGGCCGGTCGCGCGGATCGCGTGCTGGCCGGTACCGTCAGTCATGTCGACCGTGGTCCGCTCGAGCCGCGCCGACGCCATCTGGCTGGCGAGCGCGCGCTTGAAGATCAGGTCGTAGAGCCGACCATGGTCGCCGCTGCCGGCGCGGTCGCGCGAGAAGTCGGTCGGGCGGATCGCCTCATGCGCTTCCTGCGCGTTCTTGGCCTTGGCGGTGTACTGGCGCGGCTTGTCGGGGACATAGGAGGCGTCGTAGCGGTTGGCGATCGCGCCGCGAGCGGCGGTGATGGCGCTGCCGTCCATCTGCACGCCGTCGGTCCGCATATAGGTGATCGCGCCATCCTCGTAGAGCGCCTGCGCCAGACGCATCGTGTGGCTGGCGGAGAAGCCGAGTTTGCGGGCGGCCTCCTGCTGCAGGGTCGAGGTGGTGAAGGGTGGCGGCGGGTTGCGCGTCAGCGGCTTGGTCTCGACCGTGGCGACCGAGAAGCGCCCCGCCTCGACATCGGCCTTGGCAGCACCGGCATCCTTGCCGTTTCCGATCGTCAGACGATCGATCTTCTGCCCCTTCCAGCGCACGAGGCGCGCGATGAACGGAATGCCGTCATGCTCCATGTCGGCGGTGATCGACCAATATTCCTGGGGTCGGAACAGCTCGATCTCGCGTTCGCGATCGACCACGAGCCGCAGCGCCACAGACTGGACGCGTCCCGCCGACTTGGCGCCGGGCAGCTTGCGCCACAGCACCGGCGACAGGGTGAAGCCGACCAGATAATCAAGCGCGCGGCGTGCCCGATAGGCGTCGATCAGATCCTCGTCGAGTTCGCGCGGATTGGCCATCGCCTCGGTTACGGCGGGCTTCGTGATCGCGTTGAAGGTCACGCGCTGGACGGTCTTGGGCAGGGCCCGGCGCTTGCCGAGCACCTCCTTCACATGCCAGCTGATCGCCTCGCCCTCGCGATCGGGGTCGGTCGCGAGGATCAGGACATCGGCGTTCTTCGCCTCGTCGGCAATCGCCTTCAGCTGCCGTGTCTTGTCGGCATAAGCCTCCCATTCCATCTCGAAGCCATTGTCGGCATCGACCGAGCCATCCTTGGCCGGAAGATCGCGGACATGTCCGTAGGAGGCGAGGACGCGGTGACCCGGACCGAGATATTTTTCGATGGTCTTGGCCTTGGCGGGCGATTCTACGACGACGAGCTTCATGGCGATTACAGGCATTCCTTTTCGGAGCGCATAGGCCGGGGGCCTACGCACGCGTACACGTACGAAGGTGGCTAGACGCTTCGCCCCTCGTCAAGGGCGGGCATCCCGGAAATGTCACGCGGTCAGGCTGACCTTGCCCCCGGCATGGCGTTCAAGCCGGCCGGCCAGCTCGAGATCGAGCAGCACTGCCTGAACCGCAGGCGCCGGGGCGCCGCACAGGCGAATGAGTTCGTCGACCGGCAGCGGGACCGGGCCGAGCAGGCCCAGAATAGCGTCGCGATCCCCGTCGCCAACGTCCCGTGGGGGACTCGATGCGAACAGCGGCAGAGGTGGCACCGACACCCCGCCGATCGGCGAGAGCGACTCGACGATGTCGTCGGCCGACTGCACGAGCGTCGCACCTTCGCGGATCAGCAGGTTGCAGCCCTGCGCGCGCGGATCGAGCGGCGAGCCCGGCACCGCCATCACCTCGCGGCCGAACTCGCCGGCCAGACGCGCCGTGATCAGCGATCCAGACTTCGGCGCGGCTTCGACCACCACGGTCCCCTCGGCGAGGCCCGCTATGATCCGGTTGCGATGCGGGAAATGCCGCGCGCGCGGCTCTACCCCGGGCGGCTGTTCGGCGATCAGCAAACCGCGTTCTGCGATCTCCGCCTGAAGACGATCATTTTCGGGTGGATAGACGATGTCGATGCCTCCGGCGATGACCGCAGCGGTGCCGTGTTCGAGAGAACCGACATGCGCCGCCGTATCGATCCCCCGCGCCAGTCCGGAAACGACCAGCCAGCCTTTTACGGAAAGATCATGGGCGAGTTGCCGGGCAAAGCGCATCGCCGCACCGCTGGCATTGCGCGCGCCGACCATGGCCACCGCGCGCCGTTGAAGAAGTGCCGGATCGCCACGGATCACCAGCATGGCAGGCGCGCCATCGCAGCGATCGAGCCAGGCGGGGTAGAGAGGCTCACCACGAAAGATCTGCAGGGCGCCGATCCGCTCGACCTGCTCCATCTCTCGCTGGGCGGACGCCGCGTCGGCGATGGCCGGCATGGCACCGCCATTGCGCCGGACCAGATCGGGCAGCGCCTCGATCGCGGCACGCGCGGTGCCGAAACGGGCGATCAACTGGGCATGCGCGACCGGGCCGACGCGCGGCGTCCGGATCAGGCGGAGCCGGGCCAGCCGTTCGTCATGGTCGAACCCGCCGGACAGTTCAGCTGCTCCCGACCTTGGGCTCGGTACCGTCGAGCAGGCGGGCGATATTGCCGCGGTGCTTCCACACCACCAGCAGCGTCATGCCGAGCATCACCAGCACCGCATCAGACTGCCCGCCCACCGCAGCCGCGATCGGCGCCGCGACCGCACCCGAAAGACCGCCGACCGAGGACCGCCGGCTGACCGCAAGCATGGCGAGCCATACCAGCGCGAAGGCCAGACCTGCGGGCCACCAGATGGCGAGCGAGACGCCGAGCATCGTCGCCACGCCCTTGCCGCCGGCGAATTTCAGCCAGACCGGATAGAGATGCCCCAGAAAGGCCGCGCCACCGGCCCAAAGCGCCACATCGGGCTGGATCGCACCGGCGATCAGCACCGCCGCCGCGCCCTTGCCGCCGTCGAGCAACAGGGTCGCCGCCGCCAGCCCCTTGCGGCCGGTGCGCAGGACATTGGTGGCGCCGATATTGCCCGAGCCGATCTGGCGGAGATCACCGGCACCGCCCAGCCGCGTCAGCACGACTCCGAACGGGATGGAGCCGAGAAGATAGCCGCCCAACAGCAGCAAGAGGGTCGTCGTCGAAAACATGCAGTAACCCGTTCCCCAACATGGTTTGTGCGCAGCATAGTCAATGGGGGGGACGGCGCAACCGATGCGGCCGGCTCGCCACCCGTTGCGATAGCGGCCCGCGACCCTTAAGTGGAGCGCGATGGCCGACGAACGCCCGATCCTGATGTTCGATTCCGGGGTGGGCGGTCTGTCCGTGCTGGCCCCTACCCGCGCGCTCCTGCCGCAAGCTTCCTACGTCTACGTCGCCGACAATGGCGGCTTTCCCTATGGTATAAGGAGCGAAGCCGAAATCGCCGCGCGCGTCCCCGCGCTGCTCGGCCGGCTCGTGGAACGCTACCGCCCGCGTCTTGTGACGATTGCCTGCAACACCGCCTCCACCATCGCGCTCGCGGCAGTGCGATCGGCTCTCGACCTTCCGGTCGTCGGAACGGTTCCCGCGATCAAGCCGGCGGCGGAGCAGTCGCAGACCCGCGCCTTCGGCGTGCTCGGCACCGACGCAACCGTTCGCCAGCCTTATGTCGACGACCTTTCGGCCCGCTTTGCGTCGGACTGCCTGGTGCTGCGCCACGGGTCGGCGAAGCTGGTGCAACTGGCCGAGGCCAAGCTGCGCGGCGAGCCGACCGATCCCTCAGACTATCGGGCGGTGCTGTCCGGCTTGCTCGATCAGCCCGGCGGCGAGCGGATCGACACGGTCGTTCTGGCCTGCACCCATTTCCCGCTGGTCGCGGACGAACTCGCGGCCGCTTCACCACGCCTGCTGCGCTTCGTCGACGGCGGTCCCGGCATCGCCCGGCGCGTCGCGCATCTGACGGCGGATCAGGCCTGGCCCGACGCGCCTTCGGGCGAAGCGGTGTTCACCGCGCCGATCGAGCCGTCGACGGCGCTACGCTCGGCGCTGGCGGATCGGGGGCTCGACCATATCTCGATCCTGTGATCGAGAATGCGCGATTCTCTGATCGGGAATATTAGGAATTGTTCGCACTGGTATTTGCCCGCCCCTCGCCGTAAAAGGCAGCGTGTTTAGCCCTTTGGCGAAGGCCGGGGCGCTGGGGAGCAGGGCTCTTGGATTATCAGCGCGTATTCACCCAGGCGATCGACCGTCTGCATGCGGAAGGTCGCTACCGCGTTTTCATCGATATCCTGCGCAACAAGGGCATGTTCCCGAATGCGCGCTGCTTCGCGGGGCATAACGGACCGAAACCGGTCACCGTCTGGTGTTCGAACGACTATCTCGCCATGGGCCAGCATCCCAAGGTGATCTCGGCGATGGAAGAAGCGCTTCACGATGTCGGTGCCGGATCGGGCGGTACCCGCAACATCGGCGGCAACACCCATTATCACGTCGATCTCGAAGCCGAACTGGCCGACCTCCACGGCAAGGAAGGCGCGCTGCTCTTCACCTCGGGCTATGTCTCGAACGAAGCCACGCTGTCGACGCTGGCCAAGGTCCTGCCGGGCTGCATCATCTTCTCGGACGAACTCAACCACGCATCGATGATCGCGGGCATTCGCAATTCAGGCTGCGAGAAGCGGGTCTTCCGCCACAACGACCTCGCCCATCTCGAAGAACTGCTGGCCGCCGAAGATCCCGATGCGCCGAAGCTGATCGCTTTCGAGAGCGTCTATTCGATGGACGGCGACGTCGCCCCGCTCCACGCGATCTGCGACCTCGCCGACAAATATAACGCGCTGACCTATCTGGACGAAGTCCACGCCGTTGGCATGTACGGCCCGCGCGGCGGCGGCATCTCGGACCGCGACGAGGCAGCCAGCCGGATCACCGTGATCGAAGGCACGCTGGGCAAGGCGTTCGGCGTGATGGGTGGCTATATCGCCGCCGACCAGATGATCATCGACGTGATCCGCAGCTATGCGCCGGGGTTCATCTTCACGACGTCGCTGTCGCCGGTGCTCGTTGCCGGCGCCCTCGCCAGCGTCAAGCACCTCAAGGCGTCGTCCGAAGAGCGCGACGGCCAGCAGGCAGCGGCGGCAATGCTCAAAAAGCTGTTCGCCGACGCGGGCCTCCCGGTAATGCAGACCAGCACGCACATCGTGCCGCTGATGGTCGGTGACCCGGTCAAAGCGAAGAAGATTTCGGACATCCTCCTCGCCGAATATGGCGTCTATGTGCAGCCGATCAACTATCCGACCGTGCCGCGCGGTACCGAGCGGCTTCGCTTTACGCCTGGCCCGGCCCACAGCAAGGACATGATGCGGGAACTGACCCAGGCGCTCCTCGAGATCTGGGACCGGATGGAGATGCGGCTGGCGGCCTGAGCGGCGGTCCCCGCCTTTTCGTGGTTATCAGGCAGCGCGCAGCTGCGATACGAAGTGCTCGGTCACCCGTTGCAACTGCCGCGACTGATCGAGCAGATTTCCGGCAGCCCCGCGTACCTGACCCGACAATTGTCCCGCTTCACTGGCGACCGCCGCGACATGATTGACGCGGGCTGCCATTTCGTCGGCATCCTCGGCCGTATGGCGTGCGTTGGCCTCGAGCAGTTGCGCCGTGTCACGCTGTGCAGACAGCATCTCTCGAATGCTGGTCGCCGCGATGCTGAGATTTTCGACCACGTCGAGCACGTCTCCAAGCGAACTTTCCGCCACGCGCGCGCCGGCATGGACTCGGTCGATCAACGCACTGATTTCCTCGGTCGCGCGAGACGCCTGGGTGGCGAGGCTCTTGACCTCGGTCGCGACCACCGCAAATCCCTGCCCCGCCTCGCCCGCGCGTGCAGCCTCGATCGTCGCGTTCAGCGCGAGCAAATTGGTGTTCGACGCGATCGCCTGGATCTTGCCGGTGAACTCGCCGATGTCGGTCGCCCGCGCGGATAGGGAGCGGACCGCCTTGTCGCCGGTGGCTGAGTTGGCCCGCGCCCGCGCGCTCAACTGCGCCTGCTGGTCTACGCTGGCGGCAATGCCGGAAATCGAATGGGACAGATCGCCGACGCTCTGCGCGACGGTCCGGGCAGCGTCCGATGCCCGTGCGGCCTGGAGCGCCACAGCGGCACTTTGCTGACTGCTGTCATTGGCCAGATCGCTGAGTGCACCGGCGCCGGTTTCCAGCTGCAGCGCCGCCGCCCCCAGCGAAGTCACCACGCCATGGACCGACGATTCGAACTCGCCAGCCAGGGCGAACAGTTCCTGCCGCCTGGCTTCCTGCATCTCCTGCTCGCGCTCCTCGCGCCGCCGTCGCTCCGCTGCCGTACGCGAGTCCGCTGCCGCAACCGCCGCCAGTGCCCGCTCGGCTGCCTCCTGCGCCGCTCTCGCCTCCGTCGCAGCAGCTTCCGCTTCGCTTGCCAGCCGCTCGCTTTCGTGCCGCGCCTGCCCCTGGCGGATCAGCAGGTCGCCGAGTTGCATGCCGATATGGCTGAGCAGCGCGCATTGCAGGACGACCGCCGCGCCATGGACGAACACCCGCATCAGGTCGCCACCGCCGTAGAAGATCCATTGGGGCGCGACATAGTCTAGGATAAGGTGATGGACGGCGACCAGCCCGGAGGCGAGCACGATCGGACGCCAGTCACACAAGATGGTGAGACTGGCGAGCGCGACGAAGAAATACATGTGCATGTCCATCTGCCACTGATGGCCGGACAGGCTGTAGACGAGGATCGCCGGCTGCGCGGCAGCGAGCCCGCCGACTGTCATCCGGCTCCGAACGTCATGCTTGCCATGGAGAGCAGCGCGCATCGGCAGCAGGTTGAAGGCAGCCGAGATCAGGACAGCCATGGGCGAAGGCGTCAGAAGTCCGACGGCCATCGCCAGCGCCAGCAGCGCGGTAAAGGCAACGCCGCTCCAGCTGATCAGCCTCATCCCGCGCTGGCGGAGGACATCGAGTTCGACAATACGCATCGGATCTCCGGAAACAGCCGCCGAAGCCGCGAATCGCTTCACGCGCGACATCGGTCGGAAATCTCATGCTCATTCGTAGAATTACGGGGTTAGCGAATAGCTAACGATGCGATGAACCGACGAGGCTCAGCGATTCTTTGCGTCTCCCACGTCGCATATTGCCGCGGCCGCAGCTTTGGCCTATATCGCCGTCATCTCTCGACATTGGAAACTCTGCCGAGGCCGGATGCGAAAGCACCCGGCGCAATACCGGCTGCGTTTCGAACAGGAGCATGGATGGCGGACATCGCCGCACTGACGACGTTGATAGAACCCGAGGCGAAGGCCTTGGGACTCGAACTCGTGCGTGTCGCCTTTTTCGGCGGCAAAAGCGATCCTACGCTGCAGATCATGGCCGAGCGACCCGATACGCGACAGCTCGACATCTCCGACTGCGAGGCGCTTTCACGCCGCATTTCGGAAAAGTTCGACGAATTGGATCCGATCGAGGAAGCCTATCGTCTGGAAGTCAGCTCTCCCGGCATAGACCGTCCGCTGACCCGGGTGCAGGACTGGATCGACTGGGCCGGGTTCGATGCTCGCGTGAAGATGGCGTCGCCGCTCAACGGTCGCAAGCAGTTCGACGGGCGTATCATCGCCAGCGATGGCGACTCGGTTACGCTGGGTGTAAACAAACTGGGTGAGGTCGCGGTGCCGCTGGCGCAGATCGCCAGCGCGAAGCTGATCCTGACCGATGCTCTCATCAAGGCCACCGCACCGCTCTCCACCGAGGGTGCGGACAAGATTCAACTGGAAGGATAAGTCGTCATGGCCACCGCCATTTCCGCGAACCGGGCAGAGCTTCTCGCGATTGCCGATGCCGTCGCCCGGGAAAAGCTGATCGATCGCGAAATCGTGATCGAGGCGATGGAGGACGCGATCCAGCGCGCTGCCCGCGCACGCTATGGTGCCGAGAACGACATCCGCGCCAAGATCGATCCGAAGAGCGGCGACATGCGCCTGTGGCGCGTCGTCGAGGTGGTCGAGCAGGTCGACGATTTCTTCAAGCAGGTGTCGGTGCCTGACGCCCAGAAGCTGCAGAAGGGTGCGGCCATCGGCGACTTCATCGTCGACCCGCTGCCCCCGATCGAATTCGGCCGCATCGCCGCGCAGGCCGCGAAGCAGGTGATCTTCCAGAAGGTCCGCGACGCCGAGCGCGAGCGTCAATATGACGAGTTCAAGGACCGTGCCGGCGAGATCATCACCGGTGTCGTCAAGCGGGTCGAGTTCGGCCATGTGGTCGTCGACCTGGGCCGCGCCGAAGGCGTCATCCGCCGCGACCAGCAGATTCCGCGCGAAGTCGTCCGCGTCGGCGATCGCGTGCGCAGCCTGATCCTGAGCGTCCGTCGCGAAAATCGCGGCCCGCAGATCTTCCTGAGCCGCGCGCACCCCGACTTCATGAAGAAGCTGTTCGCGCAGGAAGTCCCGGAAATCTACGACGGCATCATCGAGATCAAGGCCGCCGCCCGCGATCCGGGCAGCCGCGCGAAGATCGGCGTGATCAGCCATGACGGTTCGATCGATCCGGTCGGTGCGTGCGTCGGCATGAAGGGCAGCCGCGTGCAGGCCGTCGTGCAGGAAATGCAGGGCGAGAAGATCGACATCATCCCCTGGTCGCCCGACACGGCAACCTTCGTCGTCAACGCGCTGCAGCCCGCCCAGGTCTCGCGCGTCGTCATCGACGAAGAGGAAGAGCGCATCGAGGTCGTCGTCCCCGACGATCAGCTGAGCCTCGCCATCGGTCGCCGCGGCCAGAATGTCCGTCTCGCCAGCCAGCTGACCGGCAAGGCGATCGACATCCTGACCGAGGCCGACGCCAGCGAGAAGCGCCAGAAGGAGTTCATCCAGAACTCCGAGATGTTCCAGAACGAGCTCGACGTCGACGAGACGCTCGCCCAGTTGCTCGTCGCCGAAGGCTTCGGCGCGCTGGAAGAGGTCGCCTATGTCGAACTCGACGAACTGGCCTCGATCGAGGGCTTCGACGAGGAGCTGGGCGCCGAGCTGCAGAGCCGCGCGCAGGAAGCGCTGGAGCGCCGCGAAGCCGCCGCCCGCGAAGAGCGCCGCGCGCTCGGCGTCGAGGATGCGCTGGCGGAACTGCCCTATCTGACCGAGGCGATGCTCGTCACGCTCGGCAAGGCGGGGATCAAGACACTCGACGATCTGGCCGATCTTGCGACCGACGAGCTCATCCAGAAGAAGCGCGCCGACCAGCGCCGCCGTCAGAACGACCGTGGTGATCGTGGTGGCGAGGAGGCCAATAAGGGTGGCGTTCTGGCCGAATATGGCCTGAGCGAGGATCAGGGCAACGAAATCATCATGGCCGCCCGCGCCCATTGGTTCACCGACGAGGCCTGATCGTCCATGCCCTTCGTCGACATCCGCATCGCCGGCACCGCCAGCCGCGCCCAGAAGGCCGCCATCGTCGCAGACGTGACGGCCAGCCTTGGCGCGCATCTCGGCAAGCCGGCGAGCGCGGTACAGGTGACAATCACCGAGGTGTCGACGGAGAATTACGGCGCAGGCGGCATTCTCATTGCCGATCGTCCGGCAAGTCCAGCGCAGGAGGTCGCTTCTGCGAATGGCCCACGATGACCATGCTCCGCTAATCGTCGAGACCGACGCTCCCCGCCGTTCAGGCGGGGGCGGAAAGGCCGCGCCCGAGCGCAAATGCATATTGTCCGGCGAACGCGATCCCCGCGCCAGCCTGATTCGGCTCGCCCTCTCGCCCGATGGCCTCGTCCTGCCCGACCTGCGCGCCAAGGCTCCGGGGCGCGGGGCCTGGATCGGTGTCGACCGGCCGACACTCGAGACCGCGCTCGCCAAGGGCAAGCTCAAGGGTGCGCTGTCGCGGGCGTTCAAGACCAGCGAGATCAGCATAGCGCCCGATCTTCCCGCGATGATCGAGGACGGCCTGCTGCGGACAGCGCTCGACCGATTGGGACTGGAAATGCGCTCCGGTGCGGTCCTCACCGGCAGCGACCGCATCGGCGAGGCCGCCCGGCGTGGCCAACTGACGCTGCTGCTCCATGCAGCGGACGCCTCGGAAGACGGTAACCGGAAACTCGACCAGGCCTTGCGCGTCGGCCTCGACGCCGAGGGCGAAGACCTGCGCGGGGTAGTAATTCCGGCGGATCGCACCATATTGTCGATGGCGCTTGGGCGCGACAATGTGGTACATATAGGTGTGACTGTGCCGGCGTCCGCCGCGCGCGTCGCAGACGCTTTGAGCCGCTGGTGCGGTTTCATTGGACGTTCGGAAAGCGCTACAGCCTTGCGGAAGCTATCCGCAGGGTCCATCCGCGCTACGGAATTTTGAAGTTCGAAGTGAAGGGTTCGGTTACCAGATGAGCGATAACGACAAGCCGAAACTGGGAATGCGCGCGCCGCTGGGCCTCAAGCGCACGGTGGAGACGGGTCAGGTGAAGCAGAGCTTCAGCCATGGTCGGTCGAACACCGTCGTGGTCGAGGTGAAGCGCCGCCGCGTACTCGGTCGGCCGGGCGAAGCCGAGCCCATCGTCGAGGAGGTGGCAGCTGCGCCGGCTCCCGCACCGCAGGCGCCCGCCCGGGCGCCCGCTGCGGAAACGCCTCCCCCGCCCCGTCCGGTCGCTCCACCGCCTGCCGCGCGCCCCGCGCCCGCGCCTATCACCCGCGCCATGACGCCGCTGGAACGCCGCGAAATGCAGGAGCGGCTGCTCCGTGAGGCCGAAGAGGCGCGCATGGCTGCGCTCGAGGAAACGCGCCGCCGCGAGGAGCGCGCCAAGGCCGAAGCGACCGAGGAAGAGCGTCGCCGCGCCGAGGAAAATCGCCGCGCCGAGGAGGAGGCCGAGAAGGCCGCCGCGCAGCCTGCGGTCGAGCCCGTCGCAGAACCGGCTTCGGCCCCTGCCGCTGTCGAGGAGCCGGCGGCTGCCGCTACTCCCGCGACCGCCGCACCCGCAGAGCGCCCTGCAAGCAGCGCGCCGCCGCCCCGCCGCTTCACCCCGGTCACCCCGGCCAAGCGTCTGGAGCCGCCACGTCCGCAGCAGCGCGACCGCAAGGGCGACGACCGCCGCCAGTCGGGCAAGCTGACCGTCACCCGCGCCCTCGACGACGACAGCGGAGCGCGCGCCCGTTCGCTCGCCGCGCTCAAGCGTGCGCGTGAAAAGGACAAGCGCGCCCACCAGGCCGGCACCGTCCAGCAGAAGCAGGTGCGCGACGTCGCCGTGCCCGAGACGATCACCGTCGGCGAACTGGCCAACCGTATGGCCGAGCGTGGCGCAGATCTGGTCAAGGCGCTGTTCAAGATGGGCATGCCCGTCACGGTGAACCAGTCGATCGACCAGGACACCGCCGAGCTGCTGGTCACCGAGTTCGGCCACAACATCAAGCGCGTGTCGGATTCCGACGTCGACCTCGTCACCTCCGACGACGTGGATTCGGCAGATACGCTGCAGCCGCGCCCGCCCGTCGTCACGATCATGGGCCATGTCGACCATGGCAAGACCAGCCTGCTCGACGCACTGCGCGGCACCGACGTCGCCTCGGGCGAAGCCGGCGGCATCACGCAGCACATCGGTGCCTATCAGGTGCAGGTGAAGAGCGGGAACAGGATCACCTTCCTCGACACGCCGGGTCACGAAGCGTTCAGCGACATGCGCGCTCGCGGTGCCAACATCACCGACATCGTGGTGATCGTGGTCGCCGGCGACGACGGTCTTCGCCCGCAGACGATCGAGGCGATCAGCCACACCCGCGCAGCGGGCGTGCCGATGATCATCGCAATCAACAAGATGGACAAGCCGGGCTCGAATCCGCAGCGCGTCCGCGAGGCGCTGCTGCAGCATGACGTGCAGGTAGAAAGCATGGGCGGCGACGTCCAGGAGGTCGAGGTCTCCGCGCTCAAGAAGACCGGTCTCGACGAACTGATCGACAAGATCGAGCTTCAGTCGGAACTGCTCGAACTCAAGGCCAATCCGGACCGTGCCGCAGAGGGTACGGTCGTCGAGGCGACCCTCGACAAGGGGCGCGGCGCCGTCGCCACGATTCTGGTCGGACGCGGCACGCTCAAGGTCGGCGACATCTTCGTCGTCGGTGCCGAGAGCGGCAAGGTCCGCGCGCTGATCGACGACAAGGGCCGCAATGTGAAGGAGGCGGGTCCGTCCCAGCCGGTCGAGGTTCTCGGCCTGTCGGGCGTACCCAGCGCCGGCGACCAGCTGTCGGTCGTCGAGAACGAAGCCCGCGCCCGCGAGGTCGCTGCCTATCGTGCCGGCGTCATCCAGCAGAAGCGCACCACGGCCGCTCCCGCCAGCCTGGAGTCGATGTTCTCGGCGCTGCGCGAACAGAAGGCCCAGCAGTATCCGGTCGTCGTCAAGGCCGATGCCCAGGGTTCGGTCGAAGCCATTGTCGGGTCGCTCAACAAGATCTCGACCGACCTCATCCAGGTGCGCATCCTGCACGCCGGGGTCGGCGGCATCACCGAGAGCGACGTCACCCTGGCGGCCGCCTCGCGCGCGCCGATCATCGGGTTCAACGTCCGCGCCAATGCAAAGGCCCGCGAGATCGCCACGCGCGACGGCGTCGCCCTCAAATATTATGACGTCATCTACGATCTTCTCGACGAGATCCGCGCCGCCATGGCCGGCCAGCTCGGTCCGGAATATCTGGAGCATGTCGTCGGCCGCGCCGAAATCCGCGAGGTCTTCTCGGCGGGCAAGCATGGCAAGGCCGCCGGTCTGTTGGTTCTGGAAGGTTATATCCGCCAGAAGCTGCGCGCCCGCATTCTTCGCGACGACGTCATCATCTACAACGGATCGATCTCGTCGCTGCGTCGCTTCAAGGACGACGTACCGGAAGTTCGCGCCGGTCTGGAATGCGGCATCACGCTGGAAGCCACGACCGACATCAAGCCGGGCGACATCGTCGAGACCTTCGAGGTCGAGGAACGCGCGCGGACGCTCTGACGAGCGTTTCGCCGCTGGACAATAAGCTCGGGGCCGGGCGTGGTCATGCCGCGTCCGGCCCTTTGCCTGAATCCTGCGGCGCCGCATTGCACGGAAAGGTTTACCTATGCGTCGCAACGAGACCCAAGAAGGCCGTTCTGTCCGCCTGCTCCGCGTCGGCGAGCAGGTGCGCCACGCGCTGTCCGAGATATTGATGCGCGGCGAGGTGCATGACGACACGCTGGCGCGGCACATGGTATCGGTCACCGAAGTGCGCATGTCGCCTGACCTGCGCCACGCCACCGTCTTCGTGAAGCCCCTGCTGGGAACCGACGAGGATGCCGTGATCAAGGCGCTCCGCACCAACACCGCTTTCCTGCAGAGCGAGGTCGCGCGCCGCGTGAACACGAAATATGCAGCCAAGCTGAAGTTCCTGGCCGACGAGAGCTTCGACGAAGGCAGCCATATCGACAGCCTTTTGCGCGCCCCCGCCGTCGCTCGCGATCTGGGCCGGGACGACGACCAAGACGACGACTGACGGCTAGATCGGCCGTTTATCGAGTCCCGCGCCGACGATTCAAGGCGCGCTGCTCGGCGGCATGGAGCAACCGTTCGAGATCGTCGATATTGACGTCCAGAATGTCGGGATAGTCGTCGATCGCTCCGAGCAGATCTTCGCGGCCGAACTCCAGCGGGCTATGGACCACGACGGGCGCCGCCGGTGCAACGTGCGGATAGCTATGTCCCGAGAAGCGATGGTAACACCAGGCGGTCAGGAACAGCATCGCGGTGCCGACCGCGACCGGCATCGCGACAAAGCCATAGCCGCTGGCCGCAACTGCCGGACCACCGAGTACCGCTGTCAGGGCGACCGCGCCTCCCGGCGGATGCAGGCAACGGAGCAACGCCATGGCGCAAATCGCCCCACCGACGGCCAGTCCCGCCGCCCACCAGGGATCGAGCCCCAGCCGCGCGACCGTGACCCCGACCAGCGCTGACAGGATATTGCCTCCGAACAGCGCCCAGGGCTGCGCAAGCGGGCTTGCCGGGACCGCGAAGACGAGGACCGCCGCCGCCCCCACGGGCGCGATCAGCAGTGGGCCATGGCCGGCACCGATCAGGCGGTGCAGCAGCCACGCAAAGGCTGCGATCCCGATGATGGCCCCCACGCCCGCCAGGGCACGATCATTGGTGGCCCGGTCCGCCGCGATGCGCGAGAGCGCCGCGCGGAGACGGGGCAATGGGGCGGAGGGTGTCTCTCCAGGAGCCAGGATGGTCATGCCCCGCCCTATTCACGCAAAGCGTGTCGGGTGCCAGCAAAGACTCTTTGCGCCGCCGCAATCCGCGCTACTGTCACCGCCGTTGGGGTTGGACGGTCCATGTGATTGCCGCACGGAACGGGCGCGCTAGGATGGGGACATGGCGAAGCTTTATTTCTATTATGCCGCGATGAACGCCGGCAAATCGGCAACCTTGCTGCAAGCCGATTTCAACTATCGCGAGCGCGGGATGCGGACCCTGTTGTTCACAGCCGCCTTCGACGACCGTTTCGAGCCGGGCAAGATCACCTCGCGGATCGGTCTGGCCGCCCATGCCACCGCAATCGACGAGGATACCGACCTGTTCGAGGAGGTCGCGATCGAGCTCGCGGAGAGCCCCGTACATGCAGTTCTGGTCGACGAGGCACAGTGGTTGACGCGCGCGCAGGTCTTTCAGCTTGCGGCGGTCTGCGACGAACTCAACATTCCCGTGGTCGCCTATGGCCTGCGCACCGACTTCCAGGCCAAACTCTTTCCCGGCAGCGCGGCGCTGCTCGCCATCGCCGACACGCTGGTCGAACTCAAGGCGATCTGTGCCTGCGGGCGCAAGGCGACGATGAATCTGCGGATCGACGCTGAAGGCTACCCCGTCAAGCAGGGCGAACAGATCGAGGTCGGTGGCAATGAACGTTATGTCGCCCTATGCCGCCGGCATTATGCCGAACAGATGGGCCTTCGCAGGGGTGCCCTGATCGACTGAAAGCAGAGCGTACGGATGCCGCAACGCATCAGACGGTGTCCCCGTCCGGCAGTCTCAGCAACGCCGTGGTCACGCGACCGGCAACCAGATCGAAGCTCCCGCCGAGTTGGCGGGCGAGCGCCTGGGCCAGCTTGAGACCAAGACTGTTCGTCTGCTCCAGACTAAAGCCCGTGGGAAGGCCTGCGCCGTCATCGGTCACGCGCAACTCCAACATCCCGTCGGCCGTCCGTTGCGCGCTGATCTCGACGCGCCCCTCGTCGCGGTCGCCAAAGCCATGCTCGAGCGCGTTGCTCACCGCTTCGGCGATGATCAGGGCCATCGGAACGGCCGCATCCGGCTCCAGTGCGAAATCGTCTTCGACGATCACCCGGCAGCATATCCCCGGCTTGCCGCTGGCATCGATGAGATCCGGGCCAAGCTGATCGAGGAAGTCGCGAATGTGCAGTTGATCGCCATGGGGGTCATAGAGCTGGCGGTGGATGCGTCCGATCAGGCCCAGCCGCCGCGCGGCCTCCTCGAGTGCAGCTCGCGCCGCTTCGTCGCTTACGCTCTTCTTCTGGAGCGCGATGAGCCCGCTGACGACCTGCAGATTGTTCGAGACGCGGTGTTGCAATTCGCGGAACAGAACCTCTCCCCGCTCGGCGAGCTTGCGACTCCGCTCGCGTTCAACCGCCAGCCGCCGGTTCATCCGCTGCAGCCAATCGATCAGAGCGACGTCGATCAGCACCACCAGCGCATAGAAAGCCATGGCGAACATGACCCCGCCGGAGAATTTGGCCGAAAAGGAGGGGGGAATGAAACAATACCAGGATGCGACCCCGCACAGCACGGCTGCGAGGATCCCCGGCCCTATGCCGAACAGAAAGGTCGACAGGATGACGCCGGGAAAGAAGGTGACGAAGGGATAGCCCGCCGGCATGACCGGGTCGGCGATCCAGCGAACAAAGAAGCATAGCGCGCATATTGCCAGGACGGAGGCATAGCGCAGCACCGGCCTGTTCCGGCCGAGTGGCAACCGTTCGAGAAAGGACGCAGTTTCGTCCTTCAAGGCCATTTCTCCGCCGAAATTTTCGCTGCTACCTACGCATAGTGACGGCTGGCGGGCAACAAGCTTCGCCGCAGCTATGGTTGTTGTCCATGGGCCAAAGAAAAAGGGGAGCCGCGAGGCCCCCCTCTTCCTTCTGGATCCGGCCGGACGATCAGTCGTCGTCGCGGGTCAGGAAAGCCGGGGCGAACTCGGGATCGCCGCCCTCGCTGCCACCTTCCGAACGTTCGCGGCGCGGGCCACGGTCGCGGCGCGGGCCGCGATCGCCACCTTCGCGGCGGCGGTCGCCGTCGCGACGCGGGCCACGATCGCCCCGGTCACCGCGATCGCTGCGCTCACCGCGCGGACGCTCCTCGCGGGGCGGACGCGTATCGGGCAGTTCCTCACCGGTTTCCTGGTCGACGACGCGCATCGACAGGCGGACCTTGCCGCGATTGTCGATCTCGAGGACCTTGACCTTGACTTCCTGACCTTCGGACAGAACGTCCGCGACCTTCTCGACCCGCTCGTTCTTGATCTCGGAGACGTGGACAAGACCGTCCTTGCCCCCCATGAAATTCACGAACGCGCCGAAATCGACGAGGTTGACGACCTTGCCGGTGTAGACCTTGCCCACTTCCGGCTCGGCGACGATGCCGATGATCCAGTTCTTGGCAGCTTCGATCTGGGCCGTGTCGGACGACGAGATCTTGACGGTGCCGTCATCGTCGATGTCGACCTTCGCGCCGGTGGTGGCGACGATCTCACGGATGATCTTGCCGCCGGTACCGATGATGTCGCGGATCTTGTCCTTGGGAACCGACATCGTCTCGATCCGCGGCGCATGCGCCGACAGCTCGGTCCGGGTGTGGTCGAGGGCCTTGGCCATCTCACCCAGAATGTGCGCGCGGCCTTCCTTGGCCTGGTGCAGCGCAGCGGTGAAGATTTCTTCGGTGATGCCGGCGATCTTGATGTCCATCTGCATCGTCGTGATGCCTTCGGACGTGCCTGCCACCTTGAAGTCCATGTCGCCGAGATGATCCTCGTCGCCCAGGATGTCGCTGAGAACCGCGAATTCCTTGCCTTCCAGGATCAAGCCCATGGCGATGCCCGAAACCGGCCGCTTGATCGGCACGCCGGCGTCCATCATCGCAAGGCTGCCGCCGCACACCGTCGCCATCGACGACGAGCCGTTCGACTCGGTGATGTCCGAGGTCAGACGGATGGTGTAGGGGAACTCTTCCTTGGTCGGCAGCACGCCGTGCAGCGCACGCCATGCCAGCTTGCCATGGCCAACTTCGCGACGGCCCGGCGCGCCGAAGCGACCGACTTCACCGACCGAGTAAGGCGGGAAGTTGTAGTGCAGCATGAAGTGCTCGTAACGAAGGCCGTTCAGGCCATCGATCATCTGCTCGGCGTCCTTGGTGCCGAGGGTGCAGGTCGAAATGCTCTGCGTCTCGCCACGGGTGAACAGTGCCGAACCATGGGCGCGCGGCAGGAAATGCGCTTCCGCGACGATCGGGCGGACCGTCTTGGT